>NZ_LZGX01000031.1:0-92835 GCF_001690825.1 Gilliamella sp. Fer1-1 | reverse complement strand
TTTTGAACTGAATCTTTCTAATTAAGCTTTTTTCACAAAGCAAGCTTTAAGCATAATTTTCATACCATCGACTTTACAATCGATCTCATGATCACCGTCTACTAAACGAATGCCTTTGGCTTTAGCACCTTTTTTCAGCACAGTTGACGATCCTTTTAATTTAAGATCTTTAATTAAAATAATATCATCACCATCAGCAAGTAAATTACCATTACTATCTTTTACTTGTAATTCACCATCAGTGGCTACAACTTCGTTTGGATCCCATTCATGAGCACATTCAGGGCAAACATAAAATGAACCATCATGATAAGTGTGTTCAGATTGGCAAACAGGGCAATTAGGTATAGATTCCATAATTAAGATTCATCCAAATTAAATAAAATGGCGCCTACTATAGCAAAAAAATGCTATTAAGTCATGAATGATAGCTGTTTGTTTGCAATGGATAATCTAAAAAAATTGACAAATTAGCCAATTATTTTAAAGATAAATAAACTACTATTAATTGATTTTGTTGTTCTATTTCTTTTAGATCTTTCTTCATATTTTTTCCTTTTTTATTAGGGCAAAAATACAATCATTTTTGTAAAAAATATTCAGGAATCTATACCGTTTCAGCATGAAATCATTTTAAATTTAATGGGTTAATAAATTATTTTTCACAAAGCATCAAATGGTTTACAGCCCTTATTCAGCCAAAGCGTTAAACTGTAGTGGCCAAGTATTTTGATATGGATTCCATTGATAGCCGAGCTTTCTGATACGATTAAAACATTTAGGAAAGCCCCAGCGTAAATGCCGGTCTGTGACAGCATTCAACACCGAAACAATCACCGAATCATCCTGCAACTTAGGTTGATAATAGTAAGCACAACGGCTTAAACCAACAATGGCACAACTCATAACAATAGTAACCGAATGATTTTGTTGTAGTTGCTGTGCCCACGTTTTACGTGCCCCAGTTGGCTCTAAAGCTTTTTTATGATTTCTTCCTGAAGCTGGGATTTTAAGCTCAGTTCGGCAAACATCTGTTTAAGCTTACGGTTTTCCGCCTCCAGCTCCTTTAAGCGTTTGATATCTGACGTTTCCATACCGCCGTATTTTTCTCGCCATTTATAAAAAGTTGAATTACCCATGCCATATTTACGGCACAGTTCTTTAACGGGAATACCCGCTTCAGCTTCTTTTAAAATAGCGACGATTTGATCTTCAGTCATTTTTTTCATCATTAAATCCTCTTTTACTTTTATCATAGAGAATTTTCTACTTTTTTGCTGTACTATTTTAGGGGATAGTTACATAGATAAGCCCAAAGAAGCACTTTATAGACGAAAAAAGGGGAAATAATCTAAAAGTGAGGTTGGAATGATTTGTATAAAAAGAATGGTTTTTACCATGGTGTTTTTTTCTAATTTTGTATTTGCAAATTATAGTATTTATGAAGGCACTATAGATAAGTATAAAGTAGAATTCTATTTTGATGCCTTTTATAAGGATGACATTAATATTATCTATATAGATAATAAAACTTATGAACCCAAACAACTTAATAGTACTAATAAATATCAAAATGACAAAAGTATAATATTTAACATTCCTGAAACAAACTTTAGCACATCGAGCATAGATACTATCGTAATAAAAAATATTGATTTTGATGAGGATAGCACCATTATTTTTAATAAAACATTAGAATGTGAGTCAAAATTATATGGCACATTTAAATTAAATAAAAAATTTGACTATGATTTTAAAACACATGTTAATGCTGTTGATCATAATTTAAAACTAGAGAAAAATGTGGAATTTAATAATGTAGAAATTATACAACGAGAATCTACTAAAGATTATTACTTTAAAACTATTATTTCCAAGAAGAAAGGTGAATTTTTACAAGTTGTCGGGATCAATATTTACAGGAAAAAGGATGGTAGTTTATTTCAAACAATCAATAATCTGAAAGATTTTGGGTTTCTTTCTTTCACTAGTATAAATACAGATAAAGATACTAATTTTGATGGTAAAGATAATGATTTTTACATTTCTAAAACTACAGAAAGCCTTAATGAAAGAAATATCATTGACGCTTATTACTCTTATGATAAGAAACAAGATAAATTTGTTTATCTAAACTTAACAGGTCGTTTTATTGCTTTTGATTCTGAAAAAAAGACAGCAGAGAAAGTAAAATATTGCCCTAAAGATTACTTTAATCATGTCATTTTAACTGATTTATATCAATATACAGATAAAAAAAAATACACTTTATCAAATTCTGAATGTAAGTTTGAAAAGAAATCCGAGGATAATAATAAATTGTTATTTACTCGCCAATGCAATAATGAAGAAAGAAAATTTTGTATCAATGCTAGCGAATTATTAATCGATGATTATTTTGATTAAATATGGTGTTATTAATAAATACAATAAAATTATTTATTAGTGATAACTTTTCTTTACTAGCTAACATAGGCTATATATCGATTTGACAATGGAAATATGGGTGACAAAGAAATAGAATTTCAGATAGAAGAAGCTATAGGTTACATCATCCATAATGTCAGCCAATCCGAACGTTTTGACGAGCCTAAAAAAATCCCTTTATCTAACATGAAGCGAGTGTTAGATAGTGAATTACCACCATTAGCTCATTGGATAATTTACCCAAAGCAACACCGTCTACTTTCCACGCACGGCATTACTTGACACATCGGGGGATGAGAGTTTAATGGCGGTCGATGATGCTAACCCTGATTCGGTATGGCGTTATATTCAGGCATTGAATCAACAAGGCGTACTGATACAAGGTTGGGTAAATATTACAGCAGGCGCACAAGCGCATATCAAATTGGTTTCCCCATGGCATTGGCCTGGGTTTGAAACGATAGAAGAAAAAGCCTCGATAGGTGAATTATCTAACAAGATTGGCAAAAATAAAGTGGCGAAATTGGATTTAGAAGATTACACACCAGCGATGCAGGAATTACATCAAATCTTAACGGGAACTCTGCGTTATTCCAATCAGCGAAAAAAAACACACTTACCTTCTTTTACGGATAACTATTTAAAGGAAGGTTTACGCAGAAGCTGGGCAGCGGACACATAGGGCATTTACTGGAGGAGTGGAAAAATGAAAAAATTCTTATTTGGATGTATTTTACTGTTTTTAGTTCCATATTTTACTTATGCATCAAATAATAATCATTATTATTTGTTAATAAAAGATAAAATAAATGTAGAAAATAAAGAAAAGAAATGGCTAGCCAGTATTTTAAATAATTTTATTGTTGGTAATGAACAAAAAATTAAAGTGTTAGGTTGTAATTTTAAGAGAGTCAAAGGGGATAAAGAAACTATCTATAATCAGTTGACTAAACTTAATATCTTTGAGGATTATAATGAAGATTTAAAAAAATATGATCTATCTTTGAATAAGTTTAATGGATTATATTTTATTGAGCCTTCTAATCTATCAGAAAGGTGCATGGGCTTTAATTATGAGATTATCATACTACTTAATAATAATGAATTAATGATTCCTTATAATAAACATTTAGTTTTTTATAAGCAATTAGCTATTACAGATGAAAACAAAATAAATAATTTTAAACGTAATGAAAATTGTCTTGAAACAAAATATTTTGAGATGGAGTCAACTAAAGTTTGTTTCTATAAAAATATGACAATATTAGATGTATATGAAGCAATGAGTATTAATCCTACTTATGAGTTTAGGAAAAAAATCAAACAGGGGGAAGATTTTTCGGATATTTACGAAGATGATTATATGAGAGTTGAAGTTGAATATAAATGGAAAGGGAAAAATAAGCTAGAGATTGTACAATATTTTGATGGTGGAGAGACTTCTTACACATTTGTTAATCAAGAAAAGAGAACAAAATTAATAACCAAATTTTCGCCAGATTAAGAAATGATACAAAATGGTAGCTTGTATATTAATTCTATCGTGGTGATTTATAATAAACAGGCTACTATTTATCTAAAATATCAACAGAAAATCTATCAATATTGCACTTAATAAAGTCGCCACTTAGATAAGAAAAATCATAAAATAGATCATCTTGAAAAACTAAATTTGATAATATTAATTTATTTTCAAATAAGTATCCGTTGATATGATGAGTAAACGTGTCTTGTTGTTGTTTAATGATAAAGCATTTATCTTTAGATAATTCTGGTTTTATTTTATTAATAAAACACAAGCCAAGCTCTAATAAGTAAATATTACCCGTGTTAAGCGCCCAAGGAGAAGAGTTAATAAAACAACAGAGTTGATACTGTCCAAAAGCGAAAGTAGCCTGCTCCTCAATATAGGGATCAAAGGCAATTAACTTTGCGTAATATTTCATTATTCCTCTCCTAATTGTTATACACGAACTAAGATAACTACGTTTACCAATGAGACTAGAACATAAAGCCATTTATCCTACTAATTTTAGCATCTCTTGTGAATATTATCATTTTGGCTGTGCTGCCTAACGTTCAATATCATCGATGACTTCATCGTGAGATGTTAAACATTGGTATTGCTCTTAATTTACCAGAAGGAAGAGATTTAAAAATCCACCTTAAAAAACTTCAATAAAATCAATAGGTTTTCTGAACCATTTTTATTGTTTTACTTTAGACTTAATCAACAATTGCTTGTGTTTAAAATCAATGCTTATACTATTTTTACTAATAAAATCAAAACATAGCAATTTATCAGGCTTAAATTCAGTGGAAAAGAAATCTAACATAACAACTTCAATATTATCATGAACAACATTATTTACTTTAGAGGTAGCACTATTGAAAATCATTTTATAATTTTTGATAACATCAGACAGATCTATAACCACCTCCTCATCATTCAAAATGACCTTAGCATCTGCTTGTTATCTAATTTAGCAACAACGTTTTACCTTCAATGTTTACTGATACTTTAACGCATCAAAATTAAAAAGGGGGGAAGATATTTTTACCGCAATCCTTTCTGTCGCAATATCACCACCTAAACGGCATCCCATATCAAACCGCTGTTTAACTATATCTGCCCAGCTATCAACAGTTTGAATTTCAACTTGAATGAATGGGTAACGTGGCAAAAAACTGCGGTGCCCAGTATTGGGCGCTTAATCCTATTATCAATTAAATGCAACTTGCTTAAAGCCGGATATGGCCGTTGGCTGGCTATTTTTTGCAATTTTTTCAATACGACTAATGATTTGGATAAGTTTGTCGCTATAGTTAGGATCGGTTGCATAATGTGCTGCTTGCAATTCTTTAGCTGCCGTTCTGGCATCAGGAGCTTTAACTACTGCGCGGTAGCGAGGGTTTTTGGTTAATAAATTAAGGTAATCGGTGATTGCATGTTGTTTGCTATTATAGACTCTAAATTCATCTTGAATTTTTATCATATGGTTATCAATGAATTCTTGCGTTGTTAAACGCGTTGAACGCCCTTGCCATGATGGAGTTGCCTTTATACCAAAATAATTATAGCTTGATTGGTTATGTTCTGTCTTGATTTGTTTTTGCCCCCAGCCTGTTTCTAATGCAGCTTGTGCAATAATGATTTCATAAGGAATTCCCGATTGTTTAGCTGCCTGCTTGGCTGGCTCAAGCCATTCTTTGACAAATTGGGTAACATGATTTTCATTTGTATTATCACGTGTTGTTTTTGATACTTTTTCGTTATGCTGACTTTCAAGCATGTTGTTAGCACTACGATATAACATTTGCCCTAATGCTTGAGGCGATATGTTAGATGGAGCCTGACTAAATAAAGATTGGGCTAATTGAAGATGTTGTGCTGTATTGTTTGTATTAGATTGTAATAGATTATTAGATTGTAAGTTAGTATTAGAGTGCAAATTAGCATTAATTGATGATCTATTCGTTAACTGCTTAGTAAGCATATCAGCTAAACCCAACCCTTTACCGGCAGCTTGTTGCGCAATTTGCTGATCAAACATTGCAGTAAATAGTTGTGAAGCAGATTGACTAAATAAACCGCTTTCAGGCACCGCTTTGCGCATACTTTGCATCATCATATTAATAAATAAGGACTCAAATTGCTGAGCAACTTGCTTGATACCTTGAGCAGAACCATTAGCAACATTGCGTTTTAGTTGGTTTAGCCCTGAAAGGTCATAAGCAAAGCGATGAAAAGGTTGTCCAATTTTATTATTCATAATGCTATTTCTTTTATAAATCGTTTTTTAAATAGTTTCCAATGAAGCATGCAAACAGCCCGCCGTCTTTAAAGCTTCAAGTATCGACATTAACTCAGTAGGATTAGCGCCTAATAAATTTAGTGAATTAATCACTCGGTTTAAATCAGTGCCCGATGCGATGTTATGTAATGCGCCACCTTCTTGCTCAACACTGACTTGATTATCAGGCGTAACCACTGTTGCACCACCCGCTAAGGGGGTATTGGGTTGACTGACTTTTAATTTACTATTTACAACAACAGATAAATTGCCATGTGCTACGGCGCAATTATCCAATTTAACCTTTTGATTCATAACTACAACACCTGTTCTTGTGTTGATGACCACTTTTGCTGAAATAGGGGTTGTGCCAATTTCAAGATCTTGTATTCGAGAAAGTAACTGCACTCGAGTTGTATTTTCTTTTGGCATCTGTAGTGCTATTGTTGTACCATCTAGTGCAACCGCCGTGTTTTTTTGTAACTTGTTAATGACATCAGCAATTTTTAAGGCACGGGTAAAATCAAATTGATTAAGGTGCAAGTGGATAACATTTCGTTCATCTAAACGGGTTGCTAGTTCTCGTTCAATGGTTGCCCCATTAGGTATGGTTGCACCGGCCGTTTGATTAACACTGACACTACTTCCTTTACTACTTGCGCCCATTCCTCCCACAAAAAGATTGCCTTGTGCAATAGCATAGACTTGATTATCAGCCCCCTTTAATGGCGTCATGATCAATGTGCCACCACGTAAGCTTTTTGCATTACCAAGCGAAGATACCACCACATCGATTTGTTGCCCAACGCGTGAATAAGAAGGCAATTTTGCAGTAACCATAACGGCAGCAACATTTTTTAATTGCATATTGCTGCCTGTTGGCACAGTAATCCCTAATTGGGATAGCATATTAGTGATACTTTGGATAGTAAAAGGTGTTTGTGATGTTTGATCGCCTGTGCCATCAAGCCCGACAACAATCCCATAACCAACTAAGGCGTTTTCTCTTACCCCTTCAATGGTGACCAAATCACGTATACGCTCAGCATGACCATTCGGTATAACCAATATCATCATCAAGGTAAAGCAGAAAAAAGGACGCAATTTTTTTATCATAATGAGACTCATTAAAATGGTGAAAGATTTAAGAATAATCGCTGTAACCAGCCCATTGTTTGCGCTTCATCAATGTAACCATTACCCACATATTCAATGCGTGCATCAGCAACTTGCGTTGAAATTACCGTATTATTGCCGCTGATGGTTCTTGGATTAACAACACCAGAAAAGCGTATGAATTCAGTGCCTTGATTAATTGCAATCTGTTTTTCACCAATCACTTTCAAGTTACCATTGATCATGACATCTTGAACGGTGACCGTGATTGTGCCACTAAAGGTATTTTTAGCATTAGCGCCACCAGATCCCTTAAAGTCATTGTCACCAGACATTTCGGTATTGGCTTTACCACGACCCACTAGCCCATCAAGAAATGTCGGTATGGTTTTTACCCCTAAATTCACCGAGCCATTTCGTCCAGCATTAACAGATGAGCTTTTGCTAGCGCTCACGTTTTCTTGTAAAACAATAGTTAACACATCGCCAATATTGCGCGGGCGACGATCTTCAAATATCGGCTGATAACCAAAGCTACTGGGCTGGCTAGCTTGATAAATTGAACCATTATTGTTCACAGTTTCTGGCATTTGTGGAACAATGCTCGTTTTACCCTCAACTAAGGCTTGTTTAGGTAATTGAGCACAGCTAAACAAAAAAAATGCAATTAAAATATAAAAATATCTCATTACGCTTATTATATTGTTAAATTTATAACTGATTTAAACGTTGCAACATTTGGTCTGATGTTGAAATCGCTTTACTGTTAATTTCGTAAGCGCGTTGAACTTGGATCATATTCACCAATTCTTCAGCAACATTGACATTAGATGTTTCGGTATAACCTTGATATAACAGACCTGCGCCGTTTAATCCTGGCGTATTTTCAGTGGGAGCACCTGAGCTTTCCGTTTCTAAATAAAGGTTTTCGCCCATGCTTTCAAGCCCAGCATCATTAATAAACGTATGTAATGTTAATTGACCAACTTGCACTTGTGTTGACTGATTAGCTAACGTCACATTAACCACACCATCACGTGCAACCGTCATTTTGATTGCATTGGATGGAATACTAATAGTTGGCTGAATTTCATATCCCGCAGCGGTTACCAATTGACCATTTTGGTTGACTTGAAAAGCGCCGTTGCGTGTATAAGCCTGCGTTCCATCAGGTAATAGCACCTGAAAAAAACCTTGTCCGTTAATTGCAATATCACTGCTGTTATCCGTTGCTTCTAAATTACCTTGGCTATGAACCCGCTCTGTTGCAACAGGACGAACACCTGTACCTATTTGCAAACCTGATGGTAGTGTTGTTTGTTCTGAAGACTGCGCACCGGGTTGACGAACAGTTTGGTATAATAAATCTTCAAATACAGCACGTTGCCGTTTAAAACCACTGGTACTCACATTGGCAAGATTATTGGAAATAATATCCATATTCATTTGTTGTGCGGTTAAGCCTGTTTTGGCAATCCACAATGATTTAATCATAGTTTTTCCTACTTAAATTATTGATAAAGTTAAGTTAGCGATAAAATTTGGTTCGCTTTTTGTGCATTTTCATCCGCAGTAGTGATTTCTTTCATCTGCATTTCAAATTGGCGAGCGTGGCTAATTAAATCAACCATCGCAGTAACAGGATTAACATTACTTCCTTCTAATACACCAGACATCAGCTTAGCTTGTGGGTTATCTGGCATCACCATACCGTTTTCATTACGCGCCTGTTCGGTTAATTGAAAAAAGCCATTATCACCACGCACTATTTGATGAGGTTCAATATGGACTTTTTTTATTTTACCGACTTGAGCTATGGTCGTTGGTTTGTCCCCTGCCCCTAATGCTGAAAGTGTACCATCACTGCTAATACTCACTTGCGATTTTTGTGGCACAGTCAATACACCACTATCACCAAGTAATGGATAGCCTTGTATGTTAAGGGTGCCATTTTCGTCAATTTCAATGGCACCATTGCGGGTGTACGCTTCGCTACCATCGGCTAATTGCACTGCCAACCAGTTATCTTCTGCCAAAGCAACATCGAGATTTCTACCTGTATAGTTAAATGCCCCCATTGTCGAGTCAAACGTTGGGGTTGTTGCAACCACCATGGTTCGGGTGGGCGTATCATAGCCGACAATAGGAACAGCTTTCATCGCTGTCAACTGTGCACGAAACCCTGTCGTAGAAACATTAGCTAGATTATTGGTAGTAATTGACTGCCGATTTAATGTCTGGCTTGCTGCCGACATGGCTGTATAAATAACACGATCCATAAATAGCCTTTATACTAACGCAAATTCACTAGCGTATTGAGAATTTGATCTTGCGTTTTAATTGTTTGCGAATTAGATTGGTAATTTCGCTGAGCTACAATCATATTCACTAATTCCTGACTCATATCAACATTTGACGATTCAAGCGCGCCACTAGCTAATGATCCAAAAGTGCCTGAATTTGCCACGCCTAATACTTCACCACCAGAATTAATAGTTGATCGCCAGTTATTGTTTCCTGCTGATTCAAGCCCGTTAACATTGGCAAAATCAGCCATCGCAATTTGACCTAATAACATTGTCTGTTGGTTAGAATACACACCATAAATAGAGCCATCATCATTAATGCTATAACCGACTAAATCACCCGGCGCATAACCATCAACCACAGGCGTTTTAATACTACCGAGTTCTTTTCCCATATTTTGCTGAGAACTATTCGCTAATGATAAAGTGAAGGTGTTGTCAGCCGAGCCGTTTAATCCATTAATATTAATGGTCATTTCAGGATCGCTAATTAATTTGCCTGAAGAATCAAACTCCATTTGGCCTACTTTTTGTAAAGTGGCTTTAGGATCACTACTATCAAGACAGTGAACATCCCATTGATTATCCGCAGTTTTAACATAAAAGAGCTGAACATTACGTTGATTACCCAGTGAATCATAAGTCGTAATGGTTGTAGAATAATTGAAAGTATCGGCATCAAGTGCATTAATTGGTTGCTTGGCTGGAACTTTACTATTAGAGTTTAAGTTGGTTTGTAAAGTCGCCTTTGTGGTCGCTGTGGCGTTTAACATTTCTTGTGAAATTTTTAATGGACCAGGCGCTGCACCTTGTTGCACAGTGGGTGGGGTTCCTGTTGCAAGATATCCGGTTAACTGAAGACCATCAGCAGAAACAATATTTCGCTCAGCATCTAACTGAAATTGTCCATTACGAGTATAGAAAACTTGACCACTACTATCCACTAAACGAAAAAAGCCATTACCCGAGATAGCAACATCTAAACTGTTGTTGGTTGTTGTCGCTGTTCCATCATTAAAATTTTGCATTACTGCAGCGACTTTTACCCCCATGCCAACTTTTGAGCCAGCATAGATATCAGCAAATGAAATACTGGCGCTTTTAAAGCCTACCGTTGCAGAGTTAGCGATATTATTACCAATGACATCTAATTGTTTTGATGCGGCATTCATGCCACTTACCGCTTGAGAAAATCCCATTTGAAGTTTATCTCCTTTAAAGAATTTGACGTACTTCGTCAATACTAATTGAACCGAGTATTCCTAGATCCAGTAATACTTTATTATTAACTTTGCTATTAATAACACCGTATACCACTGAATAGGATAATGAAGTAGATGACACTTTTTGCCCGTCACAACTTGCGTTAACTGAAAAAGTATAACTACCATCTGGCGCTACCGTTCCATCTGAAAGCATACCATCCCAAGTAAAAGAACTTACACCTGCGGGAATTGCGCCTAAATCAACTTCTCGCACCACATTACCCTTGTCATCTTGAATCGTAATAACAACTGAGTCTGCATCACGAACTAACTCAAAACCAAAAGGTGTTGTAATGGTTTCTTTTCCTGCCTCTGAAGCTTCTTGCTCAGACGTTGCAACTAAAATTTTATTGCCAGGCACCATTACACCTTTACCAATCATGTTGCTTGCGTTAACCGATAAGCTATCATCGATCTGACCTGAAACCATCCCTAATGTTGTGTTAAGCCGTTCTATACCGGCTAAAGTATTAATCTGAGCAAGTTGTGATGTTAACTGGCTATTATCCATTGGATTGGTCGGATCTTGGTTTTTCATTTGTGCAATTAATAACGTTAAAAAATTATCTTGCAATTCTTTACTTGAATTACCATCAGATGTACTTTTTTGCGTCGTTTGTGGGCTTTTTACCCCTGGTGACTGTGAAACGAGTACATTAGATACGCCCATCGGTTACTCCTTATTATTGCCCTAATGTAAGGGTTTTTAGCATTAAACTTTTTGCCGTATTAATCACTTCTATATTGGCCTGATAACTACGTGAAGCCGAAATGGTATTGACCATTTCGGCAACAACATCAACATTCGGTTTTTGAATATAACCTTTTGCATCGGCCAAGGGGTGATGTGGTTCATACACTAGATTCATCGGTGAGGGATCTTCAATGACTTGCGACACTTTCACACCTGCAATTGGGTTGGTCTGACCTTTATCATCCACTTGAAAAATCACTTGTTTAGCTCGATAAGCTTCACCAGACGTGCTTGTAATACTGTCAGCATTGGCTAAATTACTGGCACTGACATTCATTCGTTGGGTTTGCGCCATTAATGCCGACCCTGAAATAGCAAAAATAGAAAAACTCATTACACTTATCCTTGTTGTAATACCGACATAACATTTTTAAATTGCTCACCTAAAAATGTCAGGTTACTTTGATAGTGAAGGCTATTGTCAATAAATGCCGTCCGTTCTTGATCCATTTCTACCGTATTACCATCTGCTGCCGATTGATACGGTATGCGATAAAGTACATTTTGATTCACCACCATTGGTGTTTTTACCGCAATGTGATGATTTGAGGTAATGCTAAGCCCTACATGATTAACATGATTTTGATTATTAAGCGCTTTGCTTAATTCTGCGTTAAAATCAATATCTCGAGCCTGATAGTTAGGTGTATCGCTATTGGCAATATTTGCAGCTAAAATATTTTGTCGCATTTCACGTATATTCAATGCTTGTTGGTGAAAATTAACCCAGTTATCCAATTTATCAAACATAAAATCATCTCACTTTTTTTGATAATAAGGATTTTAAGCGAATAAAAAAAAAGTCATCGCGCAAATAACGGTAAAAATTGCCCTTATTTCAAGATTCACTTCACGCAATCATAAAGTACAATCAACTTATCACTAATTGAATGCCGATCAATATGATTAAGATTGCAAAACTAATACTAACTGTTGTTATGCTATTTAACTGGAATAGTGTTTTAGCTAATTGTCTTGATAAACAAATTAACAATTTAATATCTCAGCAGTTTGACCATAAAGTAGAAGATATTTTAATTACTTACCTTACCCCTAAACCGCAACTGAGTTGCGATACCCCAGTACTTTCATTATTGAATAAAAAAAAACCATGGGGAAACATGACCATTTATGCTCAATGTGATAATAAGAAAAAATTTATGCGGATTAATGTGGCTGTCATAAGTAATTATGTTGTAGCTAATCAAGCAATAAGTGCAGGAACTGTAATTAACGAAGCTCATATACAGATACAATCAGGCAGGCTAGATAAGCTACCTGCGACGATTATTTTAAATAAAGCCGATATTCTTAATCATATTGCATTAAGAAATATTGATCACAATGAACCAATAAAAACAACCATGCTTCAAAAAAATTGGCTCGTAAAAGCAGGGCAACAAGTTAAAGTGATAATAAATGGCGATGGGTATGAAATAACCACTAACGGGAAAGCGCTAAGCAATGCAGTATTAAATGATAAAATTAAAGTTAAACTTAATTCTGACAATATTGTTGAAGGTACGTTAACTTATCAAGGCGTAATTATTTTTAATAAATAATATTAATGATTTTTTTATTATTGCCGATAATAACATTAAGCCCGTCACTTAAATCGTAAATTTGATTAAAGGTATTTTATGAGTATAGATGCAACAAAATCCATCACAACCATATCAGGTATAGTTAGCCGTGATATAGTTAATGAGCAACAGAAAAATCACACTGCATCTGTACCACCAAAAATGAGTGCGAAGGCAAGTACTACCGTGAGTATAACTCAAGACGCAATGCACCTTTTACACGCAACTGACAAAGACGTTGATGAAGAAAAAATCGAAAGAATAAAACAAGCAATTATTAACGGTGCATTGGCTATTGATACGCATAAAATTGCCGATAAATTGATAAACCAATTACTAGAAGATATTTGAAAATAAGTCAGATTTACAAGGGATACCAAAATGTTAGCACTCGATGACATCCTAAATAAAATAACAGAAATGTTACAAACACTTTCAACAATTCTACAAACAGAGCAGCAATTATTAATTGAAAATAGTTCAACCAATCAGTTAAATGATATTATCAATAAAAAAAATGAGTTACTCATTCAATTAAAGTTACTTGATGAAAAACGGATAAAATTAAATAAACAATTTGATATTCAACCGCCTTATATAGAAAACTCAGCAATCGCAACACATTGGCAATTAATTACTGATAAAACAAAATTGTTAGCCAATATAAATCGCGATAATGGATTAATTATCCAAAATCGTATGAATATAACCCAACAAACGATTAATTATCTTAAAGGCCTAAATAGCCCTGCTATTTATACGAATAATGGTTATCAACAAACCGATGTTATCTTATCTAAGCGAGCCAAAGTTTGAGTTAATTGATCTTTGTCGATGGTAAACGAGATAAATACCCCCAAAAATGCCCTCTTATTAAGCCAATAACTTGTTAGCGATTAGTTCATACTGTTAGCATGGTAAACGTTAATTAAACTATGAAGTTTCATTTAATTCATCATGGCTGACGATAATGATCTAGATAAAAGCGAACATCCCACCGATAGCAAAATAAAAAAGGCTAGGGAAAAGGGACAGATCCCTCGATCTCGTGAATTAACTTCGTTATTAATCTTGTTAATCGGTACGACCTTGTTTTGGTTGATGGGTTCATATTTAGTTAACCAGTTAATCGCAATCATAAAAACAGCAATGAAGTTTTCGTACAAAGTCAAAGACGAGAAGTTAATCATCTCCAACTTAGTCAACTCATTCACCCATGGTTTTTTGTCAATTGCACCAATTTTTTTGGGGCTAGTAATTATTGCTCTCTTTGCACCGCTTTGTGTGGGGGGATTGCTTTTTAGCCTACAATCAATTAAACCAAATTTTAAAAAGCTCAATCCAATATCTGGGTTGAGTAGGTTATTTAGTACTAAAATTTTTTCTGAGTTACTAAAAAGTATACTTAAAGTTATTTTAATTGCTATCGCTTCAACATTGTTTTTAATGCACCATTTTCCTGACATGCTTTCGTTACCCAATATGCATTTAAATAATGCATTAGCAAAAGCAATACAGCTAGTGATCCTTTGTGGAATTGTAAGCGTTATATCTTTAATACCAATGGTTGGTTTTGACATCTTTTATCAAATATGGAGCAATTTAAAAAAACTGAAAATGTCAAAACAAGAAATTAAAGATGAGTTTAAAGAGCAAGAGGGAAATCCGCAAATTAAAGGACGTATTCGCCAAATGCAACAAGCAATTGCTAGGCGCCGCATGATGAAAGATGTGCCCAAAGCCAATGTCATTGTTACCAACCCAACCCATTACGCCGTCGCTCTGCAATATGATGAAAAAACAATGATTGCACCTAAATTATTAGCAAAAGGAACAGATAACATTGCCTTACGCATTAAAGAGATCGCCAGCGAGCATAATATCCCACAATTACAAGCCCCTCCTCTTGCGCGGGCTTTATATCGCCATGGCGAAATAGGGCAAACGATTCCAACTGAATTATACACTGCTGTCGCACAAATATTAGCTTGGGTATATCAATTAAAACATTGGCATAAATATGGCGGTGATAAACCACCTGTGCCGAATAATTTACCTGTACCTGAATCATTATCCGAAAATAAATAAAGGTAATTACTAATCTTATGATTAAATCTAAACTACTGACTTTATTATCAATAAATACATTAAAGAATGGACATTATCAGATCTTAGCTGGCCCAATGCTAATCTTATTGATTCTTTCAATGATGGTATTACCACTCCCAGCATTTATTTTGGATCTATTTTTTACGTTTAATATTGCGTTATCAATTATTATATTAATTGTGGCATTATTTACTAAACGCGTGCTTGATTTTGCCGCATTTCCAACTGTTTTATTGTTTGCAACCTTATTAAGGCTCTCGTTAAACGTTGCATCAACACGAGTGGTATTACTAAAAGGGCATACTGGTAGCGCTGCAGCTGGGCGCGTTATTGAAGCCTTTGGGCACTTTTTGGTTGGTGGTAATTTTGCTATTGGTATCGTCGTATTTATCATTTTAGTTATCATTAACTTTATGGTCATCACCAAAGGGGCAGGTAGAATAGCTGAAGTTGGTGCACGCTTCGCTTTAGATGGTATGCCAGGTAAACAAATGGCTATTGATGCCGATCTTAACGCCGGTTTAATAGGAGAAGACGAGGCCAAAGCACGCCGAGCTGAAGTAAGTCAAGAGGCAGATTTTTATGGCTCAATGGATGGTGCCAGTAAATTTGTCCGTGGCGATGCTATCGCTGGGTTATTGATAATGGCAATTACCATTATTGGAGGGTTACTCGTTGGAGTTATCCAACATGATATGACACTATCTGATGCGAGTAAGACCTATGTATTACTCACTATTGGTGATGGGTTAGTTGCGCAAATTCCTTCATTAATCATTTCAACAGCAGCTGGTGTAATTGTTACGCGTGTATCATCACAAGACAATATCAGCGAACAAATGCTCAGCCAGCTATTTAACAATCCACAAGTATTAATTTTAACCGCGGTTGTCATTGGTTTACTTGGGCTAATTCCTGGTATGCCCAATTTAGTATTTTTACTCTTTACCGCTATTTTATCATCACTTTCTTGGTGGCTAACTAAACAGAGAAAAACAAAACAAACAACGCAACCCAAACAAGTTAATGCACAAGCAACTACACCAACCAATATCGAAGCGACGTGGTCCGATGTTAATATTGAAGATATATTAGCAATGGAAGTAGGATATGGGCTTATCCCTATGGTAGATCAAACCCAAAACGGTGAATTGCTCAGTCGGATCCGCAGTTTACGCAAAAAATTTGCGCAAACACTGGGATTTTTACCGCCCCAAGTTCATATAAGAGACAATCTTTCATTAGCACCTTATCAATATAAGATATTTATCAAAGGTGGCGAAATCGGCAAAGGTGAAATTGTTAATAATAAATGGTTAGCTATTAATCCGGGTAATGTCACCGAAACTATCGAAGGTATTCCAACAACTGAACCCGCCTTTGGATTACCTGCAATATGGATTGATGAAAGCAATAAGGAAAATGCACAAATATTAGGTTACACTGTTGTGGATACAAGTACCATGATTGCCACTCATTTTAATCATTTATTACAACAATTTGCCAGCGATCTATTAGGGCGCTTAGAAACCCAAGAGTTGCTCGAAAGAATCAAACAAGATATTCCAAAACTAGTGGAAGATTTTATCCCTGGGGTTATTACACTAACCACTTTTCATAAAATATTACAAAACTTGATCGCCGAAAAAGTATCAATTCGTGACATGCGTACCATTATTGAAACAATCTGTGAACATGCGCCTACCCAAAATGATGCTTATCAATTACTTAGTATGGTTAGAATAGCTTTAGGCAGAGTTATCACCCAACAATGGTTTTCGGGTTCAGATCCAATCAATGTAATAGGATTAAATATCAATTTAGAACGCTTATTATTACAAGCTCTACAAAATACAAGCAATTTTGAGCCAGGACTAGCTGAGCATATCATAGAGCAAGTTAAGCAAGCCATTAATCAACAAGAAGCAATCGGCGCTCCACCAGTATTATTAGTGAACCATACACTAAGACCGATGTTATCACAATTTTTACGTCAGAATTTTCCTCAATTAGCCGTATTGTCAAATTTAGAAATCGCCGATAATCGAGAGATAAAAATGAGTACACAAATTGGTGCAGAATAGTTACTTGATGATACTAATAATAAAGTGTTTCAGTTAATAAAAACTAGAAACACTTTTTTCTAAACTGCCTATACGGCAGTAAACTAGAGTTTTTTTGCAAAATTGCCTTATTGTAAAAGAGCTTTCGATATTTTCCTCTATTTTTACCTTTTTTTTGAGCTCATATTAATATCGATAATAATCAATTAGTTAAAATTATCCTCAAAAAAAGGGTTGCCAATTTAAAAATCGGGAACGGTAGCTGTTTGGCTTAACCCATAGCTATTAAATGTACCTGATACAGGCTTTAAGCATTTTTCTTGTTTTAACCACAAAATAAACTTTTGCCCAGTACTTTTACTGGCAAGGTGAATATGAGGGTATTGCAAATTAACGCTTCCCCATTTTTCTATCATTTTTTGTTTAACCTCTGCCGACCATTTACCTTGTGCTGTTAATCTTTTTTCAGCACGCCTCAATGCGCTTTGCCCTTTTGGATGAATACGAATTAAACGTAAATAACCTTTTATCGTATCGGGAATAGCTTCAATAGACATCGGTAAAGCATAATCACTAATTGATGATTTTTGCTGTATATCTGCTTTAAGGTTTTGTAGCTCCTGCTCGGTACCAAATAGGCGAATTACTCCGCCTAATGTTCGGTGCACATTATAGCAAGGAAAGCTTATTGCAATATTTCCTTGATGATTGACCAAAATTTGGTGGAGAGACTGCATCACTTGATTCATCACATCCACCTCGGTGATTTCAATTTGCGAAATCGCTCGCAGTTCTAAATAGTGTGAGTGCATCTTATTTACTCCTTGCCACTAGCACCAAAGACACCACCACGAATTAATACCGCAATCACATAATGTTGCTGCTCAAGCGTTGGTTTTTCACCCTTTAATACCCAATTATCAAACAAGGTATAAAAATCTAATTTCTGTTTTGGTTGACGGAAAGCGTGCCCCATTGACGTTACCGAGCCATACGGTTCTATTGCGATTGGAAATGATGCATTATCTTCATACCACGTATCGATAGTTCGAATCGCATTACTGACTTTTTGGGAATGCATAGCAGCTTGTTTATTTTTTTCGTAGAGTACTTTGCTCTTTGTTTTACCCGTATCTAAAATTAGTTCTTGTGACGGGTAAACTTCTTGACCTAAGCCCATTTTTAGCTTAGCTTCAACATTAAAAATCACAAATTCTTTACCTAATAAGCCTGCTTCAATCAGCGCTGTGAGATCATTTACTGCTTTATCATCATAATCAAATGAGTTCAGTTGATATTGCTTAACATCACTCACTTCGACGATTGTTTTTTCATCCTTACTACCTTTATTATCTTTATCAACTTTACGAGTAATTGACAGGCTAATTTGCTCCGCTGCCATACGGTTACGCCATAACCAACGGCCATTTAAGATATTAATGGCATAACGCTTAGCCAACGCAGTCAACCCTTGTGTTTGGATATAGTCTTGGGTTGTTTTTTCTAACGCTTCTTGATATTCAATTTCATTACATACCGACGGTTTACCTAAAAAAGGTAACACTTTACAGCTCCATTTAATCACTAAAGTCTCTTTATCGGCATCTAATGCTGCAACATCAACTGTCTGTAAATTTGGTTTTTGTATTTCAGCATCTAATTTGGTTGGATCGTTGGCTACTGCATTTTTAAGGCGATTTGAAATAGTGCCTCGCACTGATTTTTCAGTGACCACAACAGGGGATAATTTATTGCTATCTTTAGGATCCTGCTGTGCAAAAATGGCATCTGAAATATCAAAACTACGTTCAAAAGCAAGTACGCTGGCGGTGGTAATTTTATCTTTACTCATAATGTATTCCTTATTCTATAATTTTCTAAATTTACTTAATTGGTTTCTTGATTAATAATATAAATTTCTGCATCATTAGATTGCAATTCACTACATTGATAACGCCAAAAAGCCTGTGATAAATTCTTTTGCAAACGCAAAGGAAAGACCCATTTACCCAGCCCATATATACACTCCACAAATTGCGTGGCATGTTCATTACTGCGTGCATGTTCAACCTTACCTGCGGCAAACAGCGGCGAAATTGCTTGATAGCCCAAATGTAAAGGAACAAGCCAACCACGATCTTGCTTAACCGACGTGGTTTGCCAATGCCCATCTTCTTGCGGATTATGGTGTAGCATTGCCGTTTCAATTAATGCATCCAGTGCGGTAGCATTAGGATCTTGTTGCTGTAATTCAGCAGTAATATCTTGTAAATCTTGTGGTGCTTCAACTAAAACAAATGCCGGTAATAATAAATTAGCTAAATCAATATCTGGTTCATCAGAAGAAATTAATTTGACATCGCCAATAAATACCACATGACCACCCGCTATACGTTGTTGGTAAAGCTTCTGTTCCATTTGTTGGATAAATGCTTGTTTTTGCTCGACGTCATATAATGTCTCCGGATCTTCAATTTTTACCTCGACAAGTAATGAAACATCTAAATGAGCGCGCCCTTCTTCAATAATGGAACGAGTACTGCCATTTTTAGAGAGTGGATTGCGCGTTAATCGAAACGTATAATCCGCATAGTTGCTTGGTCGATAAACTTGTACATCACATTCATGACATGCAATTAACACACCATCTAAGTAAATGGGATTTTCTGATTCAATTTTTCGACTTAAAGCATGAATCGCCCCTAAAAATCCTGAAATAGCAGGGAATCCATAGGTTAATGGGCTAGAGATTGCATTAGCATTATGAATTTGGACATGATCAAAGAATAAATAATAAGTTAATGATGCCATTAAAATATCCCCTCTCTTTTGCGTTGGCTCGCTTTTACTGCCGCATTAAATTCACTTCGCCATTCACTATATTCAACATCATCAAATTGTTTTTCAATATTTTTGAATTTATTTTTTAAAATCGTTTGAATCCAAGAGGCAAATTGTTTTTCTAGCTCTTGTTGCCAATCACCTTGTTCGTATCTTAGTTTAAAATCTGTTTCACCATCCAATAGTGCTCGTTTTGGATCAAGCCAAAGTTGTTGCGAAAATTTAAGCGAAGATTCCCGACTCCAACCGGCATCTTTGGTTTTTTGGATATGTGCCGCAAACTTAAGAACTAATGTTAAAATGATAAAAAATGCCTCTTTTCTCTTATTTCTTACTAAGAAATTATTTTTTTTGTCTTGAACTGTCTCAAATAATAATTTAAAACCATATCGGCAATAATATTGAAGAGCTTGATCAAAAATAGTTTCCTTAAAGTTTGAAATTGAAGGAAAAGCAGTTTTAGCCAATTTTGGCGGCATTGAGGGTAATAAAAAGTTGCGCCCGCCCTGATTACTAGTTAACTGGCTTACGCCTTGAGGGTTACTTCCTCCCAATTTAACAACGGCTAAATCATGAAAAGAAAAATAAGGCTGATGTACAACATCCTTTTTCTTACGCAATTCTCGTGCATATTTATTTTCTTCTGAAAATCGTGATTGTACTTTTTGATAAACCAAATGACACAATGAGCTCGGATGCAAAGGAATTAATAATCGATAATTATTTTCTTGATCAGATAAATAAGTCTCTTCACTATTCGTCCAATATAATTGCTTATTCAATTCCGAGGTTTTAGGTTTGCTAAAATCATTAAAGATTGCTTTTTTAAAATTAGCTAAATAAAGCGATGCTTTTTGTCGATCATCTGAAAGAGCGGGTAAAATAGCTGGATGCTCATCTACTATCAATTGTAAAAATGTTATATCATCTTTAATAGATTGATTTAATAAAGAAAAAATATCAAGAGCAGCCGCATTCCCTGAGCAATCTATCGGAATAATTGTAGGTGTTGCTGAAGAAATATATTGCTGTCCTGTTGGTTGAGATCGTGTTGAATGATTAATATTATCACCCAAGCTAGAAGAATGAATTCCTTTTGATATAAAATGACATAAAGAAATCCAAAATATTCTCCTTGTTGCTGCATCTTCCATCCACGTTTCAAAATCAAATCGCTTGGCTAACTCATCTAATTTTTGCTGAGCTTCATTAACTGCAACTAAATCACCCGCCTCTTTTGCTTTTTCTAGCTTAGCAGTTTCACTTTTATAATTACTATTATTGGCAAGCCGTTGTTGTAGAAAGTCTAAAATTACCTTTCTTATATCTTGCCAAGAAATATTGTTCATTGACCCTCCTTATATTTTTTCGAAATTAAAAAGGCTTATATCATTAAATATAAGCCTTTAATTTAATGCTATGCTGCTTTAAATTTTAAGTATAAATTCAATATATTTAAAGCATTACTGTTATACACCCATTCTTTATTGGAATTAAGATATCTATAATTATCTTGTTCAAGCTTTAATTTCTTAATCAAATATTTAATTTCTTTAATTGTCGAAATATTTAGAATTTTCATTAGATCTCGAATTGAATAATATTTAGACTGCACTGATAAAACAATCAATTCATCATTAGCAGCGGGTGAATCAATAACAAATTTTTGTACTTGATTTAGTAATTCTTTATCAAAAGAAATTTGACGAGGTATAACAAAATATTTATTATTAGACATAGTATTTCTCCTTCATTTATGCCTAGGTTGAAATATGCTCTTATCAAATGACGTAAACATCGGATAAGAGCTTCTTAATATTTGTGAGTAAATCACGAAACAAATATATACGAAAGAAGCAAATAGATCAATAATAAATTAAAAATAAAATTTAATGGGAATGTTATTTTAATAAATTAAGCGTTATTGACAAATAAAAACCGCCTATGCGGCGGTGGAACTATTAAATTAAAACAAAAATTTAATGTTTCTAAACTGCTTACACAGCAGTGCCATCAAGTATAAAAGAATTACCTCGCTTTTACTAGCAACCATTATTCACCTGCTGATATTTTCTCAAAAAAGTTTCAGGTAACTATGTGTTTCAGTATAAAACAATATTCTTTTATCCTTTCTTTTTATAAAAACCAAAATAAGGATGAAAATGCCAATTGCTATTCCGATATAAGCTGACACTACAAAACTCATTGGCTAATCGGTATAAGTTTTTATTGGGGAAATGTTCCGCTATTTTTGTTATGGCTTGTTCTACACTATTTTCTAACCATGGTTTCACTTGCGGATTTTCAAATAACCAGTGTTTGTATTTGATTTGGTTATTTTGAGTACTTGGGCAGCGCTCATCTGGTGTTTGCCATGCGATATCTGCATAGCTAAATTGATAATCGCCATCATCATCAAGTTGGCAGATATATTCATCTTGTGTCTTATTATTCCCTCTAAATGGTGAAATCGCCTGTAAATGCACACAATGGTGATGTGCTAAATCTGGTTGCCAATAGCTGGTGACATAATTACTTTTACGGGCATGAATCGCAAAGAGATTTGCCATGACCTTATGTTCTAATTCGGCGAGCGTTAGCCCATCTTCAGGGCAAGACTTAATACGAGGAACCGCATCTATATTCACTAACTGATGAGCAGGAATGAGTTCATTTGTTTTATGGGTTTTCAGCAAGAATAATGGCTTTTCTTCAAATCCAGGTTTAGTAAAACAGGCTTTTCCAGTACTATAATTAGCTTCAATTGCCGTTAAATTCGATCCTAATATCGCCACATTGGCCTTTTGTACCATTTTTTGTGGTCGATGTCGCCATACTCGCCCCACTAGCTGGATAATAGAACGCATGGATGATGGTTCAACAATAGCCCAATCATAATCGTGATCACGCCCGACTTCGGTCACTGGCGTGCCGATAACAATAAAAATATGGTTTTGTTTATCGCTATCTTTGATGGCATTGATAATTTCAGGTTGATGAAATAGTGCCTGTTCATCACTGCGATTTAAAATTCTATCAAGTTTTTCTTCTAGCTGGCTACGCAATAATAGCAGTTGCCGAGCATGATAAACCACGATATGAAAAGCAGTATCAGTAGGTAACTTGGTTTGGGCATAAATTTGTTCTGTAAGTGAAATAACATCTTCGGTATGGGCAAAACGCATTAAACCAATACTTACCTTTTTTTGTGATTTTTTATCTATTTGATGATGATCTTGGTGAAATTGATAAGCTTGATCTAATAATTGTTTAGCCAGCACACCATAATTGATTTTTTGGTTTTCTGTTTTATTTTCTTGGTAATTTAGTAGATCCAAAATATGCCCTTGACGACGAATTGCACTTTGTGCTAATTGATGAATGCGCATTGCTACAAATTGTTGATGGTGATCGCTAAACGTTTTAGTATCAGCAATTGGTGATATCGACTGTTCATATTCATCAAACCAACCACATACAATGGCATTATTGGCATATTGGTTATTTTGATTCCAAATTTTTCGCCCTGCTTGGTAAGCATCAAATAATCCAGCAATTAAATCAGGCGTTAAAGTTGCTGATGACAGTAGCACTTTGCTACCAAATAACCCAGCTAAATGGACTAAACGCGCCAGCGCTGGTAAATCATGTTGATCAAAATCATCCGGTTCATCTAAAATCAGATCTGAGGTTAATAATCTTAATGTAGGTGCAATATATTTACCGCCTCGGGTACATTCACTCGCTTGAATAATATGGTCAATGGTGCATGTCACAATGGGCGCATAAAGTAATTGTCGTGCTTTACTGTCTTCGATAATAGTCCCTAACTCACAATCCGCAATACCACTTTCTGCTATATCAATATATTCATCAAGTAACGATTCGATAGATTCACTACCTTGGTTTTCTGAATCGTTTTGTTCAATGTCTTCATTACTCAGTTCAAACAAGGTTTTTGTGGCACGCCCACCCACTAAAATTGCCAGATGTTCATCACTTAAGTGTAATCTTTCTCTTAATGCTTTACCGGTTTGCAACGTTAAAACACGTAATCCCAGTGCAACGGTAAAGCGCACGCCCCGTTTAGGATTTGAAAGCGCATACATAATCCGCCCATTGGCTAAAGTTTTACCGCAGCCAGTCGATGCCATATTCACACCAAAAAAGCCACATTCATCAGATAGTTGTTGATAACTTTTGACTAAATCAAACGCGTGATTTTGCCATTGGAATCGTTTTATAGTTGTTCGTTTGGTAAAAGGTTTATGTTGATTGATGGCAGGTAATTCCGTGGTTATTTTAGGTAATAAACGAGCAAAACGAGCCGCTAAATTAGCGACCCCAATTAAATGATCATCTAAACACTGTTTAGGCTTTTTTTGGTAATTTGTGTTGGCAATCAATATGGATTTATTTACTTCAGCTTCTTTATTTGCTAAAGACAAACTAGAATAGTTATGATCAGCCACCATTAAACCTAAGCGCGAAATATGCAATACAAACGGGTCAATAGTAGATAAGTGCATTAAAGGAATATGGTTTAGGGCTTTGGTTGCATAACGGCTTAATTTTTTAAGCCAAGGTTGGCTTAAGGTGATATCACTTTTTAGTTGCCAAAAATCGTTGGGGGATGAGTGTTGGCTATAGCTGTTTTTAACCCATTTATCAACAGCTGTTAGTATTCTATAGAAAGTTGTTGTTTTTAAACCTGAAAGATATAATTCTTGCTTTTGCTTCTTTCCTTTATCGCCATCTAATGAGACCGATAAAAACGGCATTCGATGATGCGACACAATGAGCCACGCGATCCACTGTGCCAATAAAGGCAATTGGGTAAGATCATTTTTTTCGACTTGGGTGAGCTGCTGGTACCAATGAGGATGCTGTTGTCGATATTCAGTAAAATTTGCTAATCGATTAAATAAGGCTTCGTTGGTGGGGCAGTCTTGAATCATTAATAAAAATAATTGCAACGAAATCCATTCATGTCGATAAGGATCAGCAGCCACAGCTGTTTCTGCTCGTAATTTAGATTGAAAACCAATCGTTGCTTTACCTAAATCATGAAGTAATGCTGCTATGGTTGTGATTAATTGAATAGTGGTTGCATATTGCCAACAATTTTCGCTGTCACTGCGTAAAATATTACGCCACGTACGGTTGGTTGGGACGCGCCCTTCTTGATTAAATTGACTGCGATCACCCACAATCCACAAAAGATCAGTTAAATTTTTACCATGTGTCCAATAGCAGGCAACCGCGGTATTTTTTCGTGCGGTTTTGCGTAACAATTTATAGAGTGTTTGTAGACCAGCTTCGGTCATTGGGCTTTGCCATGTGCGTTCTCCACAACGTTCAGCAAATTGATCGATAATCCGCCGTGTTTCGGTTAAGGCGTTCTTTTTGCATTGGCTAACAAGTAAAATATTCATATTTGATCGGCTATCTGTTTTAAGGTATCAATAATTTTATCAAGTGCTTCTAATTGGGCAAATTGCGCAATGCACGCCATACGAAATTCTTTTTCACTATCCCCTTGTTTAGCTGATAAAAAGGCTTGGGGTAATACAATGCCATCTTTGATAATATCGGCCGCATCAAAAACTAAACCACCGCGCCGAGTTTTTCCGTGTAAAATAGCAAGCCCGTGGGGTAATCCCAATACCCAACAAGCCGTTGCACCAAGACCATAGGCTAAGTAGTTACCATGATCTAAAAATTGATTAGCCGGGTCATGACTTTTACCATGCGTACCATGCTCACGCTTAAATTTATCATCTTGTAGTGTTAATTGATTTGCTATGCCATAAAGGCGTTTGCTAATTCGCCCTTCAGCAGCTAAAAGTGCTTGACTATTATCCACATCAGTAAATTGTTGTGTTGCATCCACAAGGATTTGCTCTAATTTCATTTTATCGATATCCCAATCAAATTTGGGCCAACATTCGCTAATAATCTTAAGCCGGGTTTGTTGCAATAACTTAGCTGCTTGTAACCGACGCTTGTCATCAAACCAAAATTGACACCAGCTTTGTAGGTATTCTGTAGGACGATATTCACTTTGTGGCGAAAAAAATTGACAGGCAAACTCAGATTCAGTTGATGAAAAAAGTGGGGTTCCGCCTCCTCCACAAAAACCAATCATGACGCCTGCACGTGAAAGCTCTCGCACGGCTGCTTGCGTTAATGACGTTCCGGTGCCTAATAAAATACAGGTAGTATTAGCTATTGGGATATTCCAATATAAAGACTGTTGCCCTTGCTCCGTCACATACTCAACACGCCCACCATTAACCAAAACACGGCAATGTTCTAAATAATAAATATTGGCACGCTTGGAATGCATGATCGTTTTTAGATCAGAGGAATGAATCATATCCATATATGATAACTTGTTAAATTAATTAAAATATAATAAATAAATTAACACGATATTGCAGAAAAAACGAGCGTTTTCTTGTAGTTACAAGCAGTAAGTTCATTCTTTTTACTTTAGCAAAGCAATCTTGTATAAAAGCAATTTTGATAATAAGCTTTTTCAACGTTGTTATAATTTTGCAAATCATATTCATGATGTAGCTGAGGCAGATATTTGGACGATGTCAGCAGAAAATTCACCGGCAAGCTAATTTAAGTTAATCGATTATATCAGTTAATAGATTATAAAAGACGAGCATTGCTCGTCTTTTAGGCTATGGATAAAGCGCCTGTAGTGGTGTTACGTTATGCGTAGGATCGTAATCTAACGCTGCTGTTGTGGCATAAGCTGCATTCATTGTCGTATCGTAATGCACCTTATATTGAATGGCACTTCGGCGCAATATTTTGGATGCCTCAATAGCTGCTCGTCCTGATGTGGTGTTAAGGATATAACTATATTCCCCATTTTTTATATGATCGTGGATATTTGGACGCCCTTCGTTTTCTTTTTTAACAATTTGGCATGGTATATCAGCTTGTTGTAGCACTTTTGCCGTTCCGATGGTGGCATCAATAGAAAATCCATGAGCAATTAATCGTTTAGCGACGACTAACAGCCTTGTTTTATCTTGGTCACGCACAGATAGTAGCGCTTTCCCTGATTTTTTCATATTTGATAAACTACCAAGTTGTGCTTTGGCAAAGGCTTCAGCAAAGGTTTTACCGATGCCCATAACTTCACCCGTTGAGCGCATTTCAGGTCCTAAGATAGGATCAACGCCACTAAATTTATTAAACGGTAATACCACTTCTTTTACTGAGTAATAAGAAGGAATGACTTCTTTAGTTACGTTTTGTTGTGCCAAGGTTGTGCCAACCATGACTCGTGCGGCAATTTTTGCGAGTGGTAAGCCAGTTGCTTTTGAGACAAAAGGAACAGTGCGAGCTGCTCGCGGGTTGATTTCGATTAAATAAATCTGGTTATCTTTAACAGCAAACTGTCCATTCATTAAGCCTTTCACATCAAGCTCAAGTGCTAACTGTTTAGCCTGTTGCCTGAGTTGGTCTAAAATTTCTGAGGTTAGTGTGTGTGTAGGTAATGAACAAGCTGAATCGCCAGAGTGGATCCCTGCTTGTTCAATATGTTCCATAATACCACCAATGACAATTTGTTCACCATCAGCAATCACATCAATATCCACTTCAATGGCATCATCTAAAAAGTGATCAAGTAAGACAGGGGCATTATTCGATTCACTTACCGCTGTTTTAAAATAACGCCGTAAATCTTGCTCATTATAGACAATTTCCATTGCTCGACCACCTAGTACATAAGATGGCCTAACCACTAATGGGTAACCGACTTTTTCCGCTTTGGTGATAGCTTCATCAATATCGGTCACCGTTGCATTGGCTGGTTGTTTTAATTTCAATTTATCGACGACTTCTTGAAAACGCTGGCGATCTTCGGCTTTATCTATAGCATCGGGTGAGGTACCAATAATGGGTAATCCAGCGACTTCAAGTGCATGAGCCAATTTTAGCGGCGTTTGTCCGCCGTATTGCACAATAACGCCATTTGGTTTCTCAATATGCGCAATTTCAAGCACATCTTCGAGAGTAACTGGTTCAAAATAGAGGCGGTCAGAAGTATCATAATCAGTTGACACCGTTTCGGGGTTGCAGTTGACCATAATGGTTTCATAACCATCTTCACGTAGTGCCAATGCAGCATGTACACAGCAATAATCAAACTCAATACCTTGACCAATCCGATTAGGACCTCCGCCTAATATCATGATTTTTTTGCGGCGAAATTGAGGCTTAGCTTCGCATTCCTGTTCATAGGTTGAGTACAGATAGGCCGTGTCGGTTGCAAATTCAGCAGCACAAGTATCAACACGTTTATATACAGGATGGATATGGTATTGATGCCGTAAATGACGAACGGCTTGTTCGGTAGAGTTGATCAGTTTTGCAATACGTAAATCAGAAAAACCTTTGCGTTTAAGTTGCCATAATTGTTCTTCATCTAACTTGCTAATTGTTTGTTGTTTTAATCGATTTTCTATTTGTACTAATTCTTCAATTTGGACTAAGAACCAGCGATCAATATGCGTTAATAAAAAGATTTCATCAAGCGTTAAACCAGCTCGAAAAGCATCGGCAATATACCAAATACGATCGGCACCCGCTTCTTGTAGTTCATAACGAATTTTGGCAATATTTTTTTCATCAGTATAATCATCAATTTTAGGATCAAACCCAGAAGCACCAACTTCAAGCCCTCGCAATGCTTTTTGTATTGATTCTTGAAAAGTGCGACCAATTGCCATCACTTCCCCAACCGATTTCATTTGGGTAGTCAAGCGATCATTACACCCAGCAAATTTTTCAAAATTAAAGCGTGGTATTTTCGTCACGACATAATCAATGGACGGTTCAAACGAGGCGGGGGTTTTACCACTAGTAATATCATTAGAAAGCTCATCGAGTGTATAACCGACTGCCAACTTAGCGGCAATTTTAGCTATTGGAAAGCCAGTCGCTTTAGAAGCTAACGCAGATGAACGTGATACCCTCGGATTCATCTCAATAACAATTAAACGCCCCGTTTTAGGGTCAACCGAAAATTGTACATTCGATCCCCCCGTTTCAACACCAATTTCACGTAATACAGCAATCGATGCATTACGCATGATTTGATACTCTTTATCCGTCAACGTTTGAGCTGGCGCAACCGTAATGGAATCCCCAGTGTGGATCCCCATGGCATCGAAATTTTCAATTGAGCAAACAATAATACAATTGTCATTCTTGTCTCGTACAACTTCCATTTCGTACTCTTTCCAACCGATTAATGATTCATCAATGAGCAGTTCATTAGTGGGAGAAAGATCGAGCCCTCGTGTACAGATTTCATCAAATTCTTCTGTATTATACGCAATACCACCACCAGTTCCGCCCATAGTAAATGACGGGCGAATAATGCAAGGAAAGCCAACTTGTTCAAGAACGGCGTAAGCTTCTTTAAGTGAATGAGCAATCCCTGAACGCGCCGTATCAAGCCCAATCTTTTTCATCGCCTGATCAAAACGTTTTCGATCTTCGGCTTTATCAATGGCATCAGCAGTGGCACCAATCATTTCAACATTAAACTCTGTTAATACCCCTTGCTTTTCCAACTCTAATGCGCAATTTAAAGCGGTCTGCCCACCCATAGTGGGTAAAATAGCATCAGGCCTTTCTTGCTCAATAATTTTGCGGACACAGGTCCAATGAATTGGCTCAATGTAGGTGGCATCAGCCATTTCAGGATCGGTCATAATCGTTGCTGGGTTGGAGTTAACTAAAATAACGCGATAGCCTTCTTCACGCAGCGCTTTACAGGCTTGTGCACCCGAATAATCAAATTCACATGCTTGGCCGATAACAATTGGACCAGCGCCAATAATTAATATGCTTTTGATATCTGTTCGCTTAGCCATGCTTATTGCTCCTGCTTATAAATTTTGATTAATTCGATAAAATGGTCAAAAAGTGGTGCCGCATCATGCGGTCCCGGACTGGCTTCAGGGTGCCCCTGAAAACTAAATGCGGGTTTTTGATTATGATGAATACCTTGTAATGATCCATCAAATAGCGATTTATGTGTAACGCGTAAATGAGCTGGCAATGTCCCCTCATCTACCGCAAATCCATGATTTTGTGCGGTAATCATTACCCGATTATTTTCTAGATCTTTAACAGGATGATTACCACCATGATGGCCAAATTTCATTTTGACCGTTTTTGCACCGCAAGCTAATGCTAATAGTTGATGCCCCAAACAGATGCCAAAGATCGGAATATCGGTTGTTAAGAACTGTTTTATTGCATCAATGGCATAGGTACAAGGTGCAGGATCACCTGGACCATTTGATAAAAACAGACCATCTGGATGTAACGCTAACACATCCTTTGCAAGTGTTTTAGCGGGTACAACCGTTAACTTGCATCCACGTTCAACTAACATCCTCAATATATTTTGTTTAACACCAAAATCATAAGCCACAACATGATATGGCAGTTCACTTTCAGGTTTTGGTGTAGGATGCTCCTGTTGTCTTGTCCAAATACCGCAAGTCCATACGTAGCTTTCCTTGCAAGTGACTTCTTTAGCCAAATCTAAACCACTTAATCCATTATAATCTAATGCCTGTTGTTTGGCTTTTTCGGCTTTATCAAATAAAGTCTGTTTATCATTTGCGGTAATAATCACACCATGTTGCGCCCCTTTTTCGCGTAATATACGTGTTAAACGACGAGTATCAATATCAGCAATGGCAATGACATTATGTTGTTTTAAATAACTAGAAAGATCTAATTCACTGCGGTAATTGCTGGCTAATAATGGCAAATCACGAATAATCAACCCTTTTGCATAAACATGATTTGCTTCGGCATCAGCACTATTGGTGCCAACATTACCAATATGTGGGTACGTTAACGTAACGATTTGTTCACTGTAAGAAGGATCGGTCAGGATTTCTTGATAGCCAGTCATTGACGTATTAAACACCACCTCACCAACAGTTTGTCCGTTAGCACCAATAGATTTACCAATAAATTGCGAACCGTCTTGCAACATAAGGAGGGCATAAGTTTGCATGATTAAGCTACCTTTGATTAAACAACCAATAAATGTGAATAAAAATTCAATTTAATTGTTTTTTGATAATACAATATTTAATCATATTATTACACTTTTTTAAACAAAAAAAGCAATATTATAAAAAATAACCAAATGACAAAATCTAAAATTTTAGACAATTCAACACGTAAAAATAATATCAAATAAATCTAGAAGGTTTAACTTGAAATTGCATAATTATTCAAATAAAATCTTAACGAAATTTACCGCTTTTTAGGAGCTCAATATGCACGGTTTTTATCAACGCCATTTTTTACGTTTACTCGACTTTACTCCAGCAGAAATTAATCAATTGATTGAACTTGCTATCGCACTAAAAAAAGCCAAAAAACAAGGTAACGAAAAAAAACATTTAGTTGGTAAAAATATCGTCCTTATTTTCGAAAAAGATTCAACTCGTACCCGCTGCGCTTTTGAAGTGGGTGCGTTTGATCAAGGCGCTCAAGTCACCTATTTAGGACCAAGTGGCAGCCAAATTGGCCATAAAGAATCGATTGCAGATACAGCGCGTGTGCTTGGAAGAATGTATGATGGTATTGAGTATCGAGGTTATGGGCAAGATATCGTTGAAACCTTAGCTCAATATGCAGGCGTGCCAGTATGGAATGGTTTAACAACCGAAGCACATCCAACGCAAATATTAGCCGATTTTATGACAATGCAAGAGCATATCGGCGATCGCCCATTAAACAGTATTAAATTTGCTTATTTAGGCGATGCACAAAATAACATGGGGAATTCATTAATGGAAGGCGCAGCATTAATGGGAATGGAAATTCGATTAGTTGCCCCAAAAGCTTGCCAACCTGAAGCTGACCTTGTGCAAAAGTGCCAAGATATCGCTAAAACGACAGGAGCAAAAATTATCTTAACTGAAGAGGTTGCCCAAGGCGTTAAAGATGTTGACTTTTTATACACGGACGTATGGGTGTCAATGGGCGAACCTAAAAATGTTTGGGATGAGCGAATTAAATTATTAACGCCATATCAAGTAAATCAAAACGTGATTAAACTCACTGGTAATCCAAATGTTAAATTTATGCACTGCCTGCCTGCTTTTCATGATATCAATACCACAATTGGTAAACAAATGGCTGCACAATATGGTTTAAACAATGGATTAGAAGTGACTGATGAAGTTTTTGAATCTAAACATAGCATCGTGTTTGATGAAGCGGAAAACCGCCTACATACGATCAAAGCGGTAATGGTTGCAACATTAACCAAAGATGAATAATATTGTCATAATCAATACAAGAATGCTTAGTTAAAATAAGCAGCTAGTTTTTTGCCGGCTTAACGTCGGCATAATTTTACCTAAAAAAATGAAATTATGACAAAACAAGAACGAAATAAAGATTTTAAGAAACACCTAAAACTGACCAACCCAATCCATTTTTTAGCGGTAGGGTTAGGTAGTGGTTTATCGTCAATAATGCCAGGTACGATGGGGTCACTGATGGCTATTCCACTTTGGCTATTGTTTTATGGTTTACAACCCGTTTTGTATTGGATATTTATTTTAGTGACTTTTATTTTTGGCTGTTTTATTTGTCAAAAAACATCAGATGATACCCATACTCACGATTCAGGGCACATTGTTTGGGATGAATTTGTCGGAATGTGGATCACGCTCTTTTTTATTCCTCAGCTGACTATTTTATGGGTTACTATCGCTTTTTTAGCATTTAGAGTTTTTGACATGGCAAAGCCTTGGCCTATTCGCTGGTTTGATAAACGGGTGCCGGGTGGATTTGGCATTATGGTAGATGATGTAATTGCCGCTATCTTTTCCTCATTTACTGTTTATGCGATGACATTTATTCTTTAAGAGATGAAGTGTGATTCTCGCCAAAATATAAGACAAAACTCGCCACTATCAATATATGAGCTTGTTTGCTGGCAGATCGCTTTTCGACCGAATAAATCATTACACCGAAGTATACCCCGCCTTCACGAGGGGGGAATATCCGTGATGTCGGTCATCCAAACTAGGTTGAGTTCAACAGGATTAAACGGCCTATTTAATGTATTGGGCCGTACATCATGCGATAGACTTGCGGTAAAAAAGATGAATATTATTGCTGATAATCAACAAAATAAAAACTTCAATAAAATCAATGGCTTTTCTGAATGATTTTTATCATGCTTAATTTATATTCTTTCTGATACATCATAGCCCTAGTTTCTAATATCGTACACTAAGCTTGGGGCAATTAGATGGGGTTTATATCGCCAATAAGGCAAGGATCAATGATCTGATATTGACATGCCTATTTCTCTGAAATTTATTGACAACACAAGCTAAAACATCTTTTGTGACCATCCTAATTTGCTTGAAAGATTATTAAAATAATCATACTCCTTAGAATGAATTAAATTAAACTCATACGAAGAACGGCGAATAATCACATCTTGTGTGGGTTTGACAGGCAAAATAATTTGGCTATCACAAGCAATATTAAGATCCAGTGCTGTCGTTGGGAATTTTAAGCGGATAGCATTATCACTTTTGATCACTAATGGTCTGACCGCTAATGAATGTGGAAACATTGGTGTAATAATTAATGCATCTAAATGCGGTGCTAAAATAGGGCCGCCCGCTGATAGTGAATAAGCCGTAGAGCCGGTCGGTGTGGCAATAATTAACCCATCTGCTCGCTGTGAAAAGGCATTGCGTTCATTAATGTAGACATCATAGTCAATCATATGTGCAACGGTATTAGGAGTAACAACAATTTCGTTGACAGCAAAACTTGAGTTAATCAAGTTACCATTATCATAAATAGACACTTCTAACAAAAAGCGGGGATCATCCTCATATTTACCAGCAATAACAGGGCTTAATTGTTCAATCACTTGTTCATGAGAAATATCAGTTAAAAAACCGAGGTTACCGCGATTGACGCCAATCACTTTGATTTTATAGTGCGATAGGCGCCTAGCTGAATGCAACATATTTCCATCTCCCCCGACAACAATAGCGAGATCGGCTTGCTCACCAATTGTTTCCAACGAAGCGTAGTGGCTAACAGAAAATTGAATGTGATTCGCTAAGCGATCTTCAACCAGCACGCGAATACCAAGTTTAACAAGCCAATCATAAAGCACTTGATGAGTTTCTATTGCTTCTAATTTACGCGGAAGCCCAATTAAGCCAATACATTTAAATGGTGTATCCATAAAATATCCTTGTTATTTTTTACATAACCATCTGTATTTTTTGATAATAATTCAAAAAATCACATATCAATATGATGATAAGCTTGTAATCATAAAAATTGCCCCCATAATAACCGTTATTCACTAAGTTTTCGACTACATTATTTGGAGTACCCTATGACAGAGCAAGATAAAAATATGTCAGAAAATGAAACTAACATTGACACACCAGTAGATGCAACAGCCGAGCAAGAAGCGCCGGCGCAACCAAATCTTGAAGAACAATTAAGTGCAAAAGATGCCCGTATTGCAGAGCTTGAACAAGCATTGCAATTAGCGAAAAAAAATGAAAGTGAAGCCATGATTCGTGCGCGAGCTGAAATTGATAATGTTCGTAAACGAGTCGAGCAAGATGTTGATAAAGCGCGTAAGTTTGCACTCGAAAAATTTTCTAACGAATTATTACCCGTTATTGATAATTTAGAACGCGCTTTAGAATCTACGGATAAAACCAATCCAGAACATAAAGCGACAGTTGAAGGATTAGAACTGACATTAAAATCATTCTTAGACACTGTCAAAAAATTTGGTATTGAAGTGATTAATACCGAAGATTCTCAATTAAACCCTGATATGCATCAAGCAATTAGCATGGTTGAATCACCTGAACATCAGTCAGGACAAATTGTTAATACCATTCAGAAAGGCTATACCTTAAATGGCCGTTTAATTCGCCCTGCCATGGTTATTGTCGCTAAATAGCTAAGCGTAATGAGTTTAACCGCCAAGTACTGGCGGTTAATTTTATTTACTGCGTTGCTCTTCTCGGGCAAGTTTTTTCATTTTTTGTTCGATTCGTTGGCGTTTTAATGGTGAAAGATAATCGACAAAAAGCTTACCTTTTAAGTGATCCATTTCGTGTTGAATACAAATAGCCAATAGATCATCAGCGTCAATTTCGTAAGGATTGCCATTACGATCAAGTGCTTTAATTTTAATCTTTTCAGCTCTTGGCACAAAACCACGGCAATCAGGTACCGATAGACAGCCTTCCTCAATACCTGTCTCACCTTCTTGGCTAATGACTTCTGGGTTGATAATCACATAAACGTGGCTTTTGTCTTCTGATACATCAATTACGATAATTTGTTCATGCACATCGACTTGGGTAGAAGCCAGGCCAATACCATTTTCGGCGTACATGGTTTCAATCATGTTGTCAATAATGGTTTGTAACTCTGGTGTAAATTTGGTAACAGGCTTAGCAACTTTGCGAAGTCGCTCATCAGGAAAACGTAATACTGGTAAAATAGCCATAAATTATTCGATCTACTCCTCAAATTTCGGGTTTATTCCATCTATTATTCATTGTAAACATTTATCATACTGATGAATAGCCCTTGTTGGCTATTGATAAAATATATCTTATCAATTCAAGATATGACGCCTGTTTAAGCTGTATATAAAAAAGGGTTATGATGAGTAAATATGAATTTTTATTACGAATTTCAATGCTTAGATATGGAAAACGAGCCATTTTTGAAAAAATTATGCAACTTTTTGCTAACGGTTTACCTAGTAGCATAAAAGATGTTTCTCTTCTATTAAATAAACTAGGATTATCAGACATTCAATTAGCGCTTTTTTATGAAACATCATACCTACATTTTGAGCCAATACTTGAATGGTTAGATTCACCTTTTCCACCAAAATATCTTATTGCCTATTGCGATAATGATTATCCCTTACTACTTAAGCAAATTGATTCTCCGCCTTTATTATTATTTGTTTTAGGTAATCGGCAGTTATTAGATTCTCCTCAATTGGCAATGGTGGGCAGCCGCGAATTTAGTGAATATGGAGCACAATGGGGGCGATATTTTGCTGGTGAACTAGCTATGAATGGTTTAACTATAACCAGTGGTCTGGCATTAGGGTTAGATGCAATTTGCCATCGTGGTGCGCTTGAAGTATCTGGCCCGACTATTGCAGTTCTAGGCAGTGGATTAGCCAAGATTGCCCCAAGATCAAATTTAAGCTTAGCCAATGATATTTTGTCACAAGGTGGCGCCATTGTTTCTGAATTTCTACCATTTGAAAAAGCCAGATCAGTCTATTTCCCTCGTCGAAACCGAATTATTAGCGGATTAAGTTTAGGTACTTTTGTGATTGAAGCATCAGAAAAAAGTGGTTCACTAATTACAGCACGCTATGCACTTGAACAAAATCGCGATGTCTTTGCCTTACCTGGCGATATTGATAATGAAAACTGTAGTGGAACTCATTATTTAATTAAACAAGGCGCTTATTTGGTTTCTAAGCCTACTGATATTTTAGAGCATTATTATAACTATTTATCAGTAGTAAATAACTCGCTTAATTCAATTAAAGAAGCACCAAGCCATTCTATTTTGTACCCGGAAATTTTTGCTGTGATTCACCACCAACCTATTCCTATTGATATTATTGCTCAGCAAGTCAATTTACCGATTTCCGAAGTGACAACGAAATTATTAGATATGGAATTAGAGGGACTGATTAAAACAGTAACTGGCGGTTATATTCGTAATCGAATAATTTAGCATTAACAAAATCCTTGTTAAAAATTTTAGAAAAGTGCGCATTTAAATATAAAACCCGCCGATAGGCTTCGGCGGTATAGGTTATTTTTTATTTATCTTCAATTTCGAGCGCAATTTCAGATAAAATAATACCAGTGTTATCAGCATAGATAAAATCACCAGAAAAGAAAGTTACGCCACCAAAGTTAACTCGAATATCGATTTCACCTATGCCTTGATCTTCAGCGCCAACTGGAATTGCTGCCAGCGCTTGAATACCAATGTCAGCTTCAGCTAGGTGATCAACTTGACGAACAGCGCCATAAACAATAATCCCTTCCCACTGATTTTGAACGGCAATATCGATTAGCTCTGCATCAATTAATGCACGACGAACAGAACCACCACCATCAATAACAAGTATTTTACCTGAACCGTCCGATTGTAAAATTTCGTATAGTAGCCCGTTATCTTCAAAACATTTAACTGTTACAGCTTGACCTGAAAATGATGTCACACCGCCAAAATTACTAAATATCGGTTCAACAACGTTAACATCTTCTGGGTAATAATCGCAAAGAACTGAAGTATCAAACTCCATTATCAAGTCTCCTTTTGCTGTGGTATATAAGTTTATTTAGTATAACGCGAATACAAGTAAAACGATATTAAATTTAAATAAACAAATGCTAATTCAAGATAATTCTCAAACAATAAAATAAATTAACCAATAAAACAAGCCGAACTGCTTGTACTAAGCTTGTACCACTCTTGTACTAATCAAAAGTTATTAACGATCAATTTAAATCATCATAGCAATATTTAATATCAATCAGTAAAGCCAATAACAATAAGCTACTGGATTTATATTTTATATTATTGATAATCTATTGATTATTATATTTTTCTATATTTAGACGTTGAGTTTTTAAAAAATTTTCTTACTCGACCTTCTCGCAATGCTGCAATAAAAAAGCCTAGTAAACCGTATATAATCCCAAGCAACAAAATCATAAATACATTAAATAAATTATCTTTTAAGCTTAATCCCATTTGATTGACACCTGCTATCATATTAGTTGCCCAAGTTGATGGTAACATTTTAGAAACTATTTGTACCCCAAAAGGCATGGCATCAAGCGGCCAAATTGTACCCGATAAATAAAATACGGGTGTTGTCAAAAATGCGAGTGTCAAATAGATCATTTCGGTTTTACGTAAACATTCAGTCAGCAATTTACTGAGCCCTAAAACACCAAGCAATAATGGAAATGTCATGATTAAAATTTCTGGAATATTGGCGAGTTGTCGATAGCCAAGTGCCCAAGGCCATAAACCAAACAGAACAATGGATAAAAATAACCAGATCGGTATAAGACCACATAAACTACCAAATATGACTATTTTCGGTGGTTTACCTTTCGGTAGTGAGTTTAAAGTAATGTTAGTACGCGTTGAAGCAATTAAAAATGAGTGTTGCAATAACATCACTAATAAGCCAGGAAAAGTAATGGCAGCAAAGCTAACCCCCGCATTATAAAGTGGTTCAGTTTGACCATTAATTGGCGATAAAATAATCTTAATCTGCTTATCTGAAAAACCACTATTACGCATTATTCTAGTATTATATTCAGTTAATATCTGTTGATAGATTCCTTTTATATCAACTTGTATTAAGCCATTAGCTAAACGGCTTGAGGCATCGCCGTATGCAGGAATTGTGACCTCTTCGCCCTTTAATAATCGTTTTTCAAAATCTCTTGGAATAGTAAATACCGCAAACAGTTTATGATTATTAATATCATCATAAGCTTGTAGAGAGCTTTCATATATGATGGTCTCGATTTTAGAGCTAGTATTTAAAGAGCGAATTAAACCTCGACTTGTTGGTGTATGATCTTGATCGACGATGGCTACTGGCAAGCTGGTTATAGTTCCATTACTATAAACTAAACTCATCAATGAGACAGATAAGATTAACAATAACCACCTTGGTCTCACTAACATAAGCAAAAATATTTTTACAAATGAAGACCAAAATATTTTAAGCATCTTGGTTTTTCCCCTTACTGTGAATGTAGTCGTCTTACTAGACGTTTTCTTACTAACACAGTAATAATTATTGGATAGATCATTAAAATACCACAGACTTTTAGCACTGAAAGATAGCTAGAGTGACGTAAAAACAGATCAAACAGTTTATTAAGTGCATAAGTTAATGGCTCTAAAGATGAAATGAATCTGGCAATCCATGGCATTGATAGTTCTGGCACAACAATGCCCGAATAAGTTAGCGCCAACCCAACTAAAAGGCCGATATAGGAATAAGCGTCAATTGGCGTTTTTGTAAAAGTATACAGCAAAATACCGATACTTTGCGCAGCAATAACATAGAAAAACACCACTATCATCATTGCAAAGGGGGATCCTGATACACGCGCATCAGAAAATAAAACCAGCATAGCAATTTCAAAAATAAGTAACATCGTAAACCAAATGGTATAAGGGGCTAATTTACCTAAAACAAAAGGGTAGTTTGGACGAGTTCGTTTAGGTAATTGCGCTAATATATGAATCGTTGTTGTAACAACAAATAACTGTAGTAAATGTACCACAGCCGAGAATTGCTGAAAGTACATAGAATTACCGCTGGCATTAAACAGTCCATCATAATTAAAATTCACTTTTGCAAGCTTGGGGACTGCTATCCCAATGCTGGTTGCCATTGTGGTACGGTATTGAGTATTTAATGCGGCAATAAGGCCAGAATAGTCCATAATAGAATACAAGCCCGCACTATAGTATAACGCATTGTAATATAGCATTGGAGTGGGCTGACGGCCAGCTAATACATCTGCTTCAAAATTAGGGGGAATATACAAAATGGCGTAAATTTTTGCTTTTCGCAAATCGCGCTCGGCCTCTGAAAGCTGGCTATCATAGTTAACAAGGCTTGCATGTGCACCCGAATTAAGATTGCGCACAATTTCACGTGATAAAACACTTTTATCATGATCTATATAGCCAACAGGTAGATCAAATAGCACACCGCGGTGGAATATGCTACTGATTAATACAAAAATAATTAGTGGCAAAATCCACATTAGCCAATGGAAAGTAAATCGTTTAAAAATGGTAGGTATTTCAGCATTAAACGCTTGTTTAAAGCGGTGCCAAAAATCCCCAATTAATTGTCTATTTTCCATAATGTGCTCATACCTGCACGTAAATTAGTAATAGGCTTTGTTGGATAAAGCCTAACTTCAAAGGTTTTTAAATCAAAATCACCAGTAGCTCGCGTTGCCCGTTTTGTTGCATAATCACCCATGGGCGCAATATAACGAACTTCAGCCTCAATTTTTTTATTGCCGAGTGCGGGCACTTCAAGCTTAACATGATCACCTTTATGAATATTGGGCATAATGTTTTCGCGAATATTAAATATAAAGTAAGCCTGTGGTAGCTGAATGACAGTTAACAGTGGGCTATTGGCATTAAATAACTCACCAACTTCAGCAGGTATCGAACCAACTTCACCTGCGACAGGTGCTTTTACTTGTAAATCATCATATTGAATTTGTAATTGTTTAAGTTGCTCTTGCGCCTCTTTTAATTTTGCATCGTAAATTTCACGTTGCTCAATGCGATCCCCATTTTGCGCTTGATCTAAATTAGCTTGTGCCGACAGAACTTGTTGAAAGGCTTCATCACGTATTTTTAATGCATTATCTAAGATTGATTGAGAAACATAACCCTTACTAAAAATAGCTTTATTGCGATCATACTCTTTAGTGGCATTAGCATAAGCAACTTTAGCTTGTTGAAGTAATGCTTGATAGTAGCGAATACTTTCTTCACGTGTGCCGTGCTTAGAAAGTGTAACTTGAGCTTGAGCTTGATCACATGCTGCTTGTGCGGCTTTAACTTGTGCTAATAACTCTGGGCTATCGAGCGTTATTAATATATCGTTTGGTTTTACATCATCGCCTCGATTAACATGGATAGCCTGCACCCGTCCTTTAGCTTTTGACGAAATACTAACATTAGGCGCATCAACCTCACCTTGTAAGATAAGCTGACTATTGTGTGAGCGAATTAAAATTGTCATTGAGATTAAAATAACAATTAACACAATCGTAATAAAAATTTTTTTATTCATAAATTTTGTATAGAGTGATAATGATTAGATAAGACCTAAACAATTAGGACGATGGTATGCATTACAGATTTTACATACTTAAATTGTAACGATTACTATATTATAGGTTATACCAAAAATGCTTTATTTCAACAACTAAAGCAGAATTTTTATTTTAAAAAATAAGAATATATTAACATTATGAATAGTCAATATGGCTATATTCTATTTAACTTTTAAATAAATTTTGATAATTATAAAACATCACTTTAATAGGTTTTATTTATAATTGATATTAGTTAAAAGAAATAGATAAAAACCTACTTATTTAGTATGATATTTTCAATTAATATACGATAAGGTTCGAAATTTATGAAAAAAATAATAATTATTGGTGGTGGAGCCGGTGGTTTAGAGCTAGCTACAGACCTTGGCGATAAACTAGGTAAAGACAACCAAGCCGAAATTAGACTAATTGATAAAAACAGCTATCACTTGTGGAAACCTTTATTACATGAATTTGCCACAGGTGTTTTGAACGAACAAGCTGATAAAATTGATTATGCTACACAAGGGCAACAACACAGCTTCCAATTTACACAAGGTACATTTAAAGATCTTAACCGTGAAGAAAAACAAGTTATTATTGAAGATTTAAACAACGAATCTATCTCTGTACCCTATGATATTTTAGTTGTAGCAATAGGAAGTACCTCAAACGATTTTGGCACACCTGGTGTTAAAGAGCATTGTATTTTTTTAGATGACCAAAATGCTGCAATTCGTTTACGTGAAACACTGATTGCCAAATTTGCTGGTTTTTGTTCAATTATTGATGAAAAACAAGAAAAAACTGAAGATAAAATTCGTATTGCTATTGTTGGTGGCGGTGCAACAGGTGTTGAATTAGCCTCTGAATTACCACACATGGTTGAAACATTCGGCGCTTGTGGTCACAATAAAATGTGTTCAGATTTACTAGATGTATCCGTTATTGAAGCAACTGATCGTATTTTACCTGCCCTACCTGAAAAAACAGCATTAAGTATCACTGAAACTTTACAAAACCGTGGCATTCGCGTATTAACAAAAACCATGATCACTAAAGCGGAAAGTGATGGCTTTTATCCAAAAGAAGGCGATACCATTCACGCAGATATTATGATCTGGACTGCTGGGGTAAAAGCACCCGATTATTTAAAAGATATTGCCGGATTAGAATCAAGTCGTTCTAATCAGCTTGTAGTAAAACCAACATTACAAACAACACGTGATGATAATATTTTTGTTATTGGTGATTGTGCTTACGCAATGCAAGACAGCGGACGAGCCGCTCCCGCTACCGCACAAGCCGCACATCAAATGGCAAAAATTTGTTATGAAAACATTGTTAACATGTTAAATAATAAATCCATGAAATCATTCAGTTATACAGATAACGGAACAATTATTTCTTTGCATGATACCGCTCAAGGTGTGGTTAAAATTGCTGGAAAAGGAGAAATGAGCGTTAAAGGCTTTTTTGCTTTAACGATCCATCGCCTATTGTACCGCATGCATCAAGCAAGCTTATTGGGTATATTCAAAACAATTCAATTCGCTAAAACCAGTAAAGAAACGTATAAAAATAAATTTGCTTCTATCTTTACTCATCAAGACTAGTTTCCCATTTAAATAGCTACTTACAAAACACTATTTTATAAGTGGCTATTTTATTTTATAGCATTATTTACAGCTAAAGGTAAATTTAATGCGTTTTGTTATATTGTTTATGCTGTCTTTAGCTAGCTTTATTAGTATTGCTAGTTATAAACCTCAAGATGGGGATATTATTTTTCAATCCTCACAATCAAGACAAAGCCTGGCAGTTGAACAAGCTACAAACTCTCCATACAGTCATATGGGAATTATTTTTATTAAAAATAATGGTAAGCCATATGTTTTTGAAGCTGCTAATAAAGTCGTTTATACACCACTAAATAGTTGGATTGCACGTGGTAAAAATAAAAACTACATCATAAAACGTTTAAAAAATCACAATCTATCCCATAGCGAAATTGCTAAATTAAAGCAAGTCGCAAGTAGTTTTGAAGGCAAACCTTATGATATCTGGTTTGGTTGGGACAATAATTATATCTATTGTTCTGAGTTAATCTGGAAAATTTATGATAAGGCTTTGAAATTGAAAATTGGTCAATTACAAACTATCAAAGATTTTAATCTTTCATCACCTGTCGTGAAGAAAAAATTAAAAGAGCGTTATGGAAACAAAATTCCTTATCAAGAAACGGTTATTTCACCAGTTTCTATTTTTAATTCCCCCTTACTGACAACAGTTGACAAACAATGGTAAATTAAAATACGGCTAAACGCTTAACTGGTGCAAAACTTTTACGATATAAATGATTAATACCATGTTCTTTTATTGCAGCTAAATGCGCTTTAGTTGGATAACCTTTATGCTTAGCAAGACCATATTGTGGATACAACTTATCAAGCTCAACCATTTCACGATCACGAGTAACTTTAGCTAAGATGGAAGCTGCACTGATTTCGGCCACCAACAAATCCCCTTTAATTACCGCTTGAGTTTGAATACCAAAATCTGGACAACGATTGCCATCAACTAACACAAAATTGGGCTTTATGGGTAATGCCGATACCGCACGTTGCATAGCAAGCATGGTAGCATGTAGTATATTCAATTTATCTATTTCGTCTACAGATGCCCTTGCAATGCTCCAAGCTAAAGCATCTTGCTTAATTATATCAAATAATTGCTCACGCTTTTTTTCAGTTAGTTTTTTAGAGTCAGTTAAGCCTATAATGGGCTTGTTAGGATCTAAGATAACCGCAGCGGTAACCACATCACCACAAAGCGGACCTCGACCAACTTCATCAACGCCAGCAATCAGTGTTGCATTTGGGTAAGTAAAATCTAACAACTATGTGGATCCTCTAATTACATCAATTACCGCTTGTGCTGCTTGTTCATCGGCATTACAACGAATTTGATTATGTAAAGATAGAAAGGTTTCCTTCAATATACTATTGTCGCTTTCTAAAAAAGAAATAATATGATTAGTAATATTTTCAGGTGTGCAATCTTGCTGTAATAGCTCTGGCACAATCGCTTTACCCGCTAAAATATTAGGTAAAGAAACATAAGGTGTTTTAATTAATTTTTTAGCGAGCCAAAATGTGAAAGGCTTCATTTTATAGCCAACAACCATCGGACATTTAGCTAACATACATTCTAGTGCTACTGTGCCTGAAGCTAAAATTGCGGCATTACTGGCAATCATTGCTTCACGGGCATGTCCATCTAATAATTGTACATCAAGTGTTGGTGCTATTTCGGCTTTAATTTGTTCAAACTCTTGTCGTCTTTTCGCATTGACTAGTGGCACAACAATATGTAGATCAGGATAGCGCTTACGCAAGAGTATTGCCGCTTTTAAAAAAGGTGCTGATAATAATGCAACTTCAGCATGACGACTACCAGGTAATAAAGCTATACAACGACTATTAAGCGGAATACCTAATTGTTGGCGCATAGCGTGTTGATTTGGGTTAAGTGCAATGTCATCCGCCATTTTGTGACCGATAAAACGGCAAGGTACATCAAATTTATCATAAAACGCTTTTTCAAATGGCAAAAAAGCTAAAATAAGATTGGTATTGCGTTTAATTTTGAAAACACGTTTTTGTTTCCAAGCCCAAACCGAAGGGCTAACGTAATGAATGGTTTTTATACCTGCTTGCTTTAATTTACCTTCTAAAGAAAGGTTAAAATCAGGCGCGTCAATACCAATAAATATATCAGGTTTAAGCTGAATTAAGCGTTGAGTGATATCTCGACGGATTGATAAAATACGACGTAAACGCCCCAATACTTCAACAATGCCCATAACTGACAATTCATCCATTTCATACCAAGCTTGGCAACCTTCGGCTTGCATTTGAGGGCCAGCAATACCAACAAATTCAATATTGGGATGATGTTTTTTCAGCGCACGAATCAATCCTGCGCCAAGAATATCACCAGAGGTTTCTCCAGCAACTAGAGCAATAGTTAACGGTTTATTGACCATTAACGGATGATGCCTCGCGTTGAACGGGTAAAGAAGTCAATAAAAAGTTGGGCTTCAGGCTGTTGTTTTGCAACAGCTTCAATTTGAACTTTGGCTTCTTCTAACGTTAGGCCATTTCGATAAAGGGTTTTATAGCAGTTACGAATCGCTTGTAAAGCTTCTTTGCTAAACCCTCTACGTTTTAGGCCTTCGTAATTTACGCCATGAGGTATTGCATGATTACCTTGAGCAATAACATAAGGTGGAACGTCTTGCGCAACGCCTGAACAGCCACCAACCATCACATGCGATCCAATAACACAAAATTGGTGCACTGCGGTCATACCGCCAATAATCACATGATCATCTAACTGAACATGCCCACCGAGCGTTGCATTGTTGGCTAAGATACAGTGGTCGCCAATATGACAATCGTGTGCAACATGAGCATTGATCATAAATAAATTATCACTACCGATGCGAGTCAAATTGCCACCTTGAATGGTAGCACGGTGAATGGTTACGCTTTCGCGGATCATATTGCGATCCCCAATTTCAGTGCGTGTTGGCTCACCGCGGTATTTAAGATCTTGGTTTACTTCACCAATTGAAGCAAATTGATAAATTTGGTTATCTTTACCAATTTTGGTGTGACCATTGATGACAACGTGTGATTTTAAAAAGGTTCCGTCACCAATTTCAACATTTTCACCAATAAAACAAAAAGGTCCAATTTTGACGTTATCGCCAATTTTAGCGCCTTTCTCAATGACTGAACTTGGATGTATTTCAGTTGCCATAGTATTTCCTTAAAACAATTTGGAATATTTTAAATACCAAATGTTATTTACGAGCGCACATCATTTCGGCTTCGCAAACTAACTTGCCATCAACAGTTGCAACACCATGGAATAGCGCAATACCACGACGCTCTTTAATATACTCAACATCAAGTACAAGCTGATCACCAGGTACAACAGGGCGTTTAAAACGCGCTTTGTCAATTGAAGCGAAATAATAAAGTTGCCCAGGAGACAGCTCTTCAATGCTTTTAAATGCCAAAATACCCGTTGCTTGTGCCATGGCTTCTAAAATTAATACACCAGGGAAAATTGGTTTGTTTGGGAAGTGTCCTTGAAAGAATGGCTCATTCACCGTCACATTTTTTATCGCTTTTAATGTTTTACCTTTTTCATAACTAATCACGCGATCAACCATTAAAAATGGGTAACGATGGGGTAATAAACTGATGATCTCTTCAATATCAAGGGCATTAAGTTCGGTAGTCAAAATAGCTATCCTTATACATTATTTACTCTAAATTCTATACATTATAACTGAGGATACCGCTTTCACTCAAGGATGATTTAAATTGCGAAATATTGTCTACTCTAATTTGTTATCAACATATTAATACAAATTTATAAAATAAATGATCCACAAGCACTATATTATCCTATACCAAATCATATATAATAATTAAAATAATCAACTAAAAAGTTTATAACTTGGAGAAGTATAATGAAATCATTGATTAAAATGACCTTAGTAAGTGGCGCCATTGTTTTAGCATTATCGGGATGTGATGATAAAAAAACAGCTGAATCGAATACTGAAACAACGGAAAGCAAAGTCACTCTTTCAACTGATGCACAAAAAGAAGCTTATGCTTTAGGTTCATCATTCGCAACCTATATGAAATCAAATTTGGAACAAAATGAAATTAAGCCTGATCAAGAATATTTAATCAGTGGTTTCAATGAAACATTCCGTGATGCATCTCAGCTTTCAAAAGAGCAGGTTAAAGATGTTTTAGATGCTTTTGGTAAACGTATTCAAGAAGAAAGTAAAGCACGTTTTGAAAAAGAAAAAGCAGATAATACAGCTGCTGGCAATAAATTTCGTGAAGAATTTGCTAAACAAGATGGCGTTAAAAAAACCAAATCTGGATTGCTTTATCAAATCATTAAAGAGGGTTCAGAGAGCCATCCAACAGCTGAAGATACCGTTATTGTTCATTATACAGGGACATTAACTGATGGGCGTAAATTTGATAGCTCTTATGATCGAGGTGAAACAGCAACATTCCCACTTAACGGCGTAATTAAAGGTTGGACAGAAGGCATTCAATTAATTGGCGTTGGCGGTAAAATTAAACTAGTGGTTCCACCTGAATTAGCTTATGGAGATCAGAGTTTCCCTGGTCAAAATGATAAAGCCTCTATTCAACCTGCCTCAACCTTGGTTTTTGAAGTTGAATTATTGGGTATTGATAATGGTAATACCAAAGACCAAAATTCACAAGAAACTAACTCACAGAAAGCAAAATAATTTTGTGAATTCATTAAATTATACACTTGTTGTTTTGGGTCCTGCTTATGGGACCCAATCTGCTTATTGCGCTTACCAATTTGCGCATACATTGCTGACAAAAACTTCTCATTCAATTAAAAATATCTTTTTTTATGCTGATGGCATATATAATGCCAATCATTATACAGATCCAGCTAATGATGAGTTTAATTTAGTTGTAGCATGGCAACAGTTAGCAAAGAAATATTCATTAACATTAGCTGTGTGTGTCGCAGCAGCGCAAAGACGTGGTGTTACTGAGGGTAATATTGCTGAACATTTTGAATTAACAGGGCTTGGTGAACTGAGTGAATCAATTGCTATGTCAGATCGTACGGTTCAATTTTGATTTAAGGTCGTTAGAATGAAAAAAGTGGCAATTATTATTAGCTCACCACCGCATGGAAATGCTAAAGGTCGAGAAGCGCTCGATGTAGCTTTAGCTGTATCAGCCATCAATCATGTTTCGGTTTTTTTCATAAATAATGGGGTATTGCATTTATTGCCTAATCAACAACCTAATCAAATTTTAATGCGTGATTATATTGCTACACTTAATATGCTTGAGCTTTATGATATCGAAGATGTTTATGTATGCGAATCTTCATTAGAAGCACGAAATTTAGCAAATGCCACATTAAATATTCCTAATAAAGTGCTTGATGCGCTATCTATAAGTCAACTACTTTCTATTCAAGATGTCATCTTACGGTTTTGATTTTATAGTGAAAAGTATATATTTCCTGAAACTTCTTTACAAATATAATATTCAACAATAAAACTAATCTGATTTTTATTAGCTATATTTTTATACGATATAAATTCATATAGTATAAATAATCCACCTTACCTTTCAGCAAAGCTGATTAATAAGATGGATTACCATGTTAAGTCGATTTAATCGAATAAGTTTTATTTTAACTTAATTAGACTAGCTTTTTCATCCCGTCGGCAATTTTTTCAGCTTGCGTTCCAACGACAATTTGTACGCCCGTTTTACCTAATTTAATAACTGCCATTGCTCCTAGTGCTTTGGCTGCTGGTTCATCAATTAGATCAGAATCATTTACACCTAAACGCAAACGTGTAATACAAGAATCAATATTAGTTAGGTTTTCTTTACCACCTACAATTGCTAAATATTGCTCGGCAAGTTTAGAAATATCACCAACAGTTTGCTTTTGCTGAACATTTTCAGTTGATGAAACAGTAGTATCATCGTCTTCACGACCCGGTGTTTTAAGGTTAAATTTAACAATAACAAAGCGGAATACCACATAATAAACAACAAAGAACACTAATCCTTGAAGAATTAACATATACCAGTGAACAGCAAGCGGATTACGACTTGAAAGTAGCATATCCACTAAACCAGCACTAAAACCAAATCCTGCAATCCATTGCATTGCAGCAGCAATATAAAGTGAGATACCAGCCAAAACAGCGTGTACAAAATAAAGCATAGGTGCAACAAACATAAAGGCAAATTCTAACGGCTCGGTAACGCCTGTAAAAAATGCAGCAAATGAAGCAGCTAACATGATTGATGCCGTTTTATCTTTATTACCTTTTTTAGCTGTATGATACATAGCTAACGCTGCACCAGGCAAGCCGAACATCATCACAGGGAAAAATCCTGCCTGATAACGGCCAGTAATACCTACTGTTGCTAACCCACTTTCAATAGATTTTTGTCCACCTAGGAAGTTTGGAATATCATTAATTCCAGCCACATCAAACCAAAATACTGAGTTTAAAGCATGGTGTAAACCAACCGGAATAAGTAAGCGGTTGAAGAACCCATAAATACCTGCACCAACAGCACCTAATTCTTTAATATATTTACCAAAAGCGACCAGTGCATCATAGATAGTCGGCCAAACAAAAAATAAAATAGCTGAAATTAATAGCATAACAACTGAAACAATAATAGGTACAAGCCTTTTACCACTGAAGAAAGATAATGCTCTATGTAATTCAACTTGGCTAAAACGATTATAAAGTTCCGCAGCAATAATACCGACAAGTATACCAATAAATTGGTTATTTATTTTTTTATATGCCGCTGGAACTTGGGCATCCCACCCATCTAAACTGGTGTCAATGCCATTAAATAAGGCAATAGAATTGGGAGAAAGTAAGGTTGTAACAACTAAAAAACCAACCAAACCAGACAAGGCAGCCGCACCATCTTTATCTTTAGACATGCCGTAAGCAACACCAATAGCAAAAAGTATTGGCATATTTTCAATAATTGCACCACCAGATTTAATTAAAAAAGCGGCGTAAATATTGTTTTGCCCCCAACCATTGGGATCAATCCAATAGCCAAACCCGAGGAGTATTGCCGCAGCCGGCAGAACTGCAACAGGCACCATCAGTGAGCGCCCGATACGTTGCATATAAGCTAAAATTCCCATAAGTGTTACCTCATATTTGTTGAAATGGTACTTAAAGAAGTATGTGTAATTATATATTTTTAAGTAAAAACAGCTTGGTTATTATATTTCATCTTATATTATTTTACTTCGCAAATTAATTATTGCTTTTTTGTGACTAAAATCACTATATTTTTTGATTTATTGTCTTAATATAGTAAAATATATTCAACATTTTTTACTTAAAAAAAAAAGAGTTTATTTAATTATATCAAAAGAGGTGATATCTCATGAGACTTATTCCTTTAGAAAATGCACAAGAAGTCGGCGCTTGGGTTGCAGAGCGTATTGTTAATAAAATTAACCAATTTAAACCAACAGCTGAGCGCCCTTTTTTGCTAGGTTTACCAACAGGAAGTTCACCATTAGTTATGTATCAACAACTCATCAAACAGTATAAAGCCGGAAATGTTAGCTTTAAACATGTTGTTACATTTAATATGGATGAATACGTAGGACTTCCAGAAGATCACCCGCAAAGTTATCATACTTTTATGTATGAAAATTTTTTCAACCATATTGATATTGACAAAAATAACATCCATATACTAAACGGTAATGCACCTGATATTGATGAAGAATGCCGTCAATACGAAGCGAAAATTAAAGCTTATGGCAAAATTAATATTTTTGTCGGTGGCGTTGGCCAAGATGGACACATTGCCTTTAATGAACCAGGATCTTCACTTTGTTCTCGTACGCGTATTAAAACATTAACTGAAGACACACGCATTGCTAACTCTCGCTTTTTTGATAATGATGTCAATCAAGTGCCAAAACATGCATTAACTATTGGTGTTGCAACTTTAATGGATGCACAAGAAGTGATTTTGTTAGTTTGCGGTCATAACAAAAGCTTAGCGCTGCAAGCAGGTGTTGAAGGTAGTGTTAACCATCTTTGGACCGTAACTGCACTACAAATGCACCCTGCATCAATTATTGTTTGTGATGAACCAAGTACTGATGATCTTAAAGTGAAAACCTTAAAATATTTTAAACAGATGGAAACTGATAATCTTAAAGTAACCATTTTATAAAGGATAAACTTATGTACGCATTAACAAATTGCCGTATTTATACAGGTTATGAAATCCTTGAAAATCACGCTGTTATTATCGACGGTGATAAGATTGCAAAAATCTGTAAACAAAACGAATTGCCGGTGGGCATCACCATTAAAAATTTACAAGGCGCAATAGTTGCGCCTGGGTTTATTGATATTCAAGTCAATGGTTGTGGTGGTGTACAATTTAATGAAACGCTTGATGCACTAAGTGTTGAAACCTTAGAAGCAATGCAGGCAACAAATCTTATCTCTGGTTGTACTAGTTATTTACCCACTTTAATCACATCGACTGATGAATTCATGATAAAAGCGGTTAAAGTGATGCGTGAATATCTAACGACGCATAAAAACCAAGCACTTGGCTTGCACCTTGAAGGGCCTTATATTAGCCCTGAAAAGAAAGGTATTCATGATGAAAATATTATTCGACAACCATCGCAAGAAATGATTGATTTTTTATGTGAAAATGCTGATGTCATTAAAATTATTACTTTAGCGCCAGAAAAAGTAGAAAGCCACTTCATCAAACAATTGGTTAATGCAGGTATTCATGTGTCTGTTGGCCATTCTAATGGCCATTATGATGATTGCCGTCGTGGATTTAACGATGGTATTCGTTTGGGAACGCATCTGTTTAATGCCATGCCTTATATTTCTGGGCGTGAACCTGGTGTTGTTGGCGCTATTTATGATGAACCTGAAGTTTATGTTGGTGTTATTGCTGATGGTCAACATGTAAGTTGGGCAAATATTCGCAATAGCCACAAAATTAAACAAGATCATTTAATTTTAATTACCGATGCAATGTTACTTGCTGGATCAAACTTAGAATCTGGTGTATTTGCAGGTAAAACCATTTATTATAAAGATGGTCGATGTGTTGATGAAAATGGGACGTTAGGCGGCTCTTCCTTAACCATGATAGAAGCTGTAAAAAATGCAGTCGAATATGTGGGTATCGCCTTAGATGAAGCATTAAGAATGGCGACACTTTACCCAGCAAAAGCAATTGGTGTTGATAAACAACTTGGCTCAATTAGTGAAAATAAAATTGCGAACTTGGTTATTTTTGATCGTGACTTTTCAAACGTGAAAACGATTGTTAATGGAGAGATGAACAGCTAGAATGCTAGATAGTTAACGAAAATATTGAGATAAAATATGACCTTTAATTATCTAAATCTAGTTGGTAATGCTGAATTAATCAAACAATTAAATTATGCCATGATTTACCGTTTGATTGTTCAGCAAGCGCCTGTATCTCGAATTCAACTAGCGGAAATTAGCCAATTAGCACCAGCAAGTATAACTAAAATTACTCGTCAACTTCTTAAAAGCAATCTAATAAAAGAAGTTGATGCACAACAATCAACAGGCGGGCGACCAGCCGTTTCAATACAAGCAAAATTTGATTATTATCAAACAATTGCTGTTCAATTAAGTCGTTCCCGTGTTACCATTGAACTTTATGATCTTGGTGCTAAAAATCTAGTTACCGAAATTTACCCACTAACTACATTTACCCAGCAATTGGCTGAAGAGTATTTAATCGCGTTAATTGAACAATTTATAGAACAGAATAGTAAAAAGATAAAACACCTTGTGGCAATATCTGTTGTACTACCTGGTTTGGTCGACTCTGTACGCGGAATTATTCGTTATACACCGCATATTCCAGTTAAAGCATGGCCTTTAGCCGAAGCATTACACCATAAGTTTAATATTTCGATTTTTATTGGTAATGATATTCAAAGTTTAGCTTTAGCGGAAAGTTATTTTGGCTCAACCCAAGATGTAGATGACTCAATTTTGATTCGTGTACACCGTGGTGTTGGATCAGGCATCATTATTAATCAACAACTGTTAACTAATCATAATCAAACGGTGGGTGAAGTTGGTCATATCCAAGTGGATGCATTAGGTGAGCGCTGTCATTGTGGTAACTTTGGTTGTTTAGAAAATCGAGTTATTAATAAAGCAATTGAGCATCGAGCCAAACAAATGATTGAGCAAGGTTACCCAACTAAATTAAGTTTGAATAATTGTAATATTGCCAATATCTGTAAATATGCTAACCAAGGAGATGAATTGGCAATTAAGTTAGTCAAAGATGCCGGTGAAAATCTTGGTAGAGCAGTTGCTATGATGGTGAATATTTTTAACCCACAGAGTATTGTATTAGCAGGTGAATTGACAAAATCGCCCGAAATACTATTGCATGCGGTAAATAGTGCATTAAACGCACAAAGTTTAGAAGAATTAAGAAAAAATCTTACTATTCATTGTTCATCGCTCAATGACCGTTCAGCAATTGGTGCATTTGCATTAGTGCAACAAGCTTTATTTAATGGTTCATTATTAATGACATTGCTGGAAGATAAAGAATCATAGCCTATAGTTATAAAAATATAGTTATAAAAATAAAGCCCAACAAATCGGGCTTTACTTTTTATATCTAGTTTAAGCTAAAATGCGTAACATTCTACGCAATGGTTCAGCTGCCCCCCATAATAATTGGTCACCGACAGTAAAAGCTGATAAATAATCTTTGCCCATCTTAAGTTTACGTAAGCGGCCTACAGGCGTTGTTAAAGTGCCTGTTACTGCGGCAGGAGTAAGCTCTCGCATCGAAATTTCACGTTCATTTGGAACAACTTTAACCCAATCATTATGGGAAGCAAGTAGTTTTTCAACTTCTGGCACGCTAATATCTTTTTTCAATTTAATCGTAAACGATTGACTATGACAACGTAATGCGCCAATACGGACACAAAGTCCATCAACTGGAATAATCTCGTCAGTCCCTAAAATTTTATTGGTTTCAGCTTGGCCTTTCCATTCTTCTTTACTTTGCCCATTATCAAGTGCTTTATCAATCCAAGGGATCAGACTACCTGCTAATGGCACACCAAAATTATCAGTTGGTAAACTACCGTCACGCATTTTTTGCGTCACTTTTCGCTCAATATCTAAAATAGAAGAATTAGGATCCTGTAGTTCTTTAGCAACCTCCGCATTTAACATCCCCATTTGGGTAAGCAACTCACGCATATGACGCGCACCGCCACCAGAAGCCGCTTGATAGGTTGAAACCGATACCCAATCAACTAAGTTTTCAGCAAATAATCCACCCAGTGACATCAACATTAAACTTACCGTACAGTTACCGCCAACAAAGGTTTTAATTCCTCTATCTAAAGCAGTATGGATGTTAGCTTTATTAATAGGATCAAGCACGATAATCGCATCATCTTCCATTCTAAGTGTTGATGCTGCATCAATCCAATAACCTTGCCAACCTGTTGCACGCAATTTTTTATAAATTTCAGAAGTATAATCACCACCTTGGCAGGTAACAATAATATCTAATGCTTTCAACGCATCAATATTATCTGCACTTTGTAATATCCCTGTCTTACCGCCAAAAGTAGGCGCAGCTTGACCCGCTTGAGATGTAGAAAAGAAAACAGGATTGATATAATCAAAATCGTGCTCTTCAACCATACGTTGCATAAGAACGGAACCAACCATTCCGCGCCAACCGACAAAACCGACATTTTTCATATTTTATTTCCAATAATTAGCGTTTATATAAAGAGATATTTATTATTAAAACAAAATATCATCATAAAACAAGCCAGATAAGAATTATTATTGTAAATAAGGAGATGATAACATGACATTATATATTAATACGATATTTAATCAAAATAACAAAAATTGAGAGAGGAACTGGTTTCAAAGGTTTGTAATAAATTTAATAAAAATATCAGGCAAGGGCTGAAAATAGCTAAATGCTAACAAGTAGAATTTTATTTAAAAATGGTCGGCGAGAGAGGATTCGAACCTCCGACCCACTGGTCCCAAACCAGTTGCGCTACCAAGCTGCGCTACTCGCCGTTATAAGTTAATGGGGTGGCTAATGGGATTCGAACCCACGACAACTGGAATCACAATCCAGGGCTCTACCAACTGAGCTATAGCCACCATAGAAGCAGGACGAAATATTACGCATAAAAAACAATATTGTCCAGCATATTTTTAAAAAAATACGCCAACTGGTTATATAAAAAGCGTTAAAAGTATAAAATTTAATTACTTTCAATGCAAACTTACTGCTTACTAATAGCTAGCGTTCTTTTTAACTACACTAAATAGCTACACTAAATTTTTCTTGCCTAATTACTTGTTGTTTCAATTTTTATCTCCATATTTTATTCATAAAGTATAGGTCTTTAAAAATATTACTTCACTGTATCTTTACTTAGAATTAATTAGTGCGCTGGCATAACCAATACTCAATGCCACTTATTAACTTGATTTGAAAATATATGCTGTAACATAGAGCTACTTTAAAAACTATTTATATTATTAATAATAGTAAATTACATTATCATTACTCGTTCAAAAATATGTAATATTTTAGTAAAGGAGCCTGACTTTTTTTTTATTATTGCAATAATGTAAAAACCTAAAATTAGATAACAATGGCGATTGCGATTATGATAAATATTTTATTAATTGATGATGATATTGAACTATCACAAATGCTTAGTGAATATTTGACTAATGAAGGTTTCAATATCAAGAGTGTTTATTTGGGTAAAGATGGTATTGATGAAGCATTGTCAGGAAAATACCGTGCTGCAATTTTAGATGTGATGTTACCTGACATTAATGGTATTGATGTCCTTAAAAGCATACGGCAACAGCGTAATATGCCAGTTATTATGTTAACGGCCAAAGGCGATAATATTGATCGCGTTTTAGGATTAGAATTAGGCGCTGATGATTATATCCCAAAACCTTGTTATCCGCGTGAGTTGTTAGCCCGATTACGTGCTGTTTTACGTCGTTTTGATGAACGTTCAGTAGAAACAGTTGATGATAAAAAATACCATTTTAATGGCTTAACCTTAGATCTTCCCCAACGTTTATGCACGTGGAATGGAAAAGCTATTGATTTAACATCAACCGAGTTTAATTTATTAGTTTTATTAGTAAAACATAGCGAGCGGGTAGTAACTAAAGAGGAGTTATCAGAGATCGGTCTTGGCCGAGCACGAGAACTTTATGATCGTAGTGTTGATGTTCATATTAGTAACATTCGACAAAAACTACATCAGATAGCACAAAATGATGTGACAATTGAAACAATTAGGGCTGTCGGTTATCGTATCCGCTAACAACCAATAGGCTTGCTATGAATCGTCGATTATTTTGGAAAATACTCATTATATTTTGGGTTATCTTCTACCTCACTTTCCAATTAACTTGGATTGCATTTTCTGTTTATGTAGAAAATAAAAATCAAAAATTTCTGAATCATATGCCGACAAAAGTGGATATGATAGCCCAGCTATTACATGTAGCAGGCGAAGATGAGACGCTTAATTTTATAGCCCATTTACCTGAACGAGAAAGGGCTTTATTATCAATAAAATTAGTTTCTCCAATCAATGAGCAAGTCAATATTTTGACCGACGAATTAGAAACACCAACCTATGTCTATCAACGCATGGCTGTCGCGCCTGATGGCACGCTTTATTCTATTTCATTTAAAGAAGATAAGGATAAAGATGATAAAAAGACATTATTCAATATGCCAATGCCAATTGTGTTAATGGGAATATGTGTTGGGCTAGCTTTTAGCTTGTTTTTGGCATGGAATCTAACTAGACCCATGCGGTTATTAAGACAAGGTTTTTTTCGCGTATCTCAGGGTGATCTTTCTGTTCGATTATTCCAAAAATTAAAACCTAGGCGTGATGAGCTTAGCGAATTAGGTAAAGATTTTGATATGATGGTTGAGCAACTTAATATTCTTATCTCAGATCGTCAAGCTCTTCTTCATGATGTTTCACATGAGCTAAGAACACCACTTGCTCGTTTGCAACTAGCGATTGGGCTTGCTCAACAAAACAAACAAAATATTGATACCGCATTAGCTAGAATCGAATTAGAGTCAGAACGATTAGATCAGCTAATCGGTGAGATTCTAAACTATTCTCGTGCTGAAATGAATAATCGTACCGATGAATATTTTGATTTAAAAGACTTAATAAGTGTAGTAATTAATGATGCTAACTATGAGGCTAATCATCAGCTCATTGATGTGCATTTCAACTTATCGCCCGTTGCTCATTCTATTGTTAAAGGTAACTCAGAGCAAATTCGCCGAGCTATAGAAAACATTATTCGTAATGCGATTCGCTTCTCTAAAGCTGGACAAGCTGTCGAAGTTTCATTAAAAGAAGCAGGCAAGTATTTACAAATTGAAGTTAAAGATCGTGGGCCTGGTGTAGAAGCTAATAAACTATCGAGTATTTTTGAGCCATTTGTCCGTATCCAGTCTCCTCAATTAGGCAAAGGTTACGGGTTAGGCCTTGCGATTGCAAGAAAGACCGTTATTATGCATAACGGCACTATTCAAGCAACCAATCGTGATGGTGGTGGATTAGTTGTAACAATCGAATTGCCTTATTGGAGAAGCAGTAATTAACGATTAATAACAGTCGCTATTAATGGTGAGCACGTACTGTTTAACTAGACTTTCTAGCTTAATTTTATCGTGACCTATAAAATCTAAAGTTTTTATAATAGCGTCTGGATCACTTTCTAGTATCGCTTTGTACTGCGCAATATATTGGCTAGCGATGGGCTTGTAGGACCAATGCCATTCTTCGGGTTGATATCCGCCTTTTCGCCCCTCATTAAATGCTTGGCAAAATCCATATTTGGGTAGGTTTTCTTGCAACCATTTGTAAAGAATGATGCCCTTTTTATCATTTTTAAAATATGCAGATGAAACGCTAGTAATATCAATATCTGTACCCCAGTGGTGCCTTGATGTGCCTGGCATTGATGAGTATTTTAAAATCTCTCGGGCAATTTTCTCTGGGTCATTGAGCTTATGAGATAAAGCATCCCATTTTCGTTGCCAAATCCCGTTTTGGTAAGCGTAATTACGTGTTGCACTTACCACAATAAAAGGAATATTGGGGTGATCTTTTTTGAAGTCTTTAAACGCTTTTATTAGCTGATCAGCAACTTCTTTTTGTAAATACATTCCCTTTTTATTAACTGGTAATTGAGTTAAATCCAATGCAATAAAATCACTATCTTTTTTTTCATCAAACTGCCCTGTTAGTTTATTTAATGGAATTGTTTGCGCCATGGTAATACTCGAACATAAAATTAACGTTAATGATGAGATTAAAATAAGAAGTGTTTTTAAATTTATTAATTTACTTTTCATTTTAAATATTACATATATTCTTTATAGTAAGATGAGATGAAAAACAGTATAATCTTTTTCCTAAAAATTGAAATAGCCATAATGTGTAAAAACGAGGCCTTATGTCAACACTATGTACGTCAAATATGTCTGTAAATTTATCAGATACTTCAAACTCAATAAATCTAACCACAATGAACCCAAGTAAAGAAAAAGTAAACTTACTCAATTTTACACGCCAACAATTAAGAGCGTTTTTTATTTCACTAGGTGAAAAACCATTTAGAGCCGATCAAGTGATGAAATGGATCTACCATTTTGGGGTAGATGATTTTGACCAAATGACCGATATCAATAAAAAGCTAAGAGAACAACTAAAAACGTTAGCTGAAATTAAAGCGCCAATGATTGCAATGGAGCAACGTTCATCTGATGGCACAATTAAATGGGCGCTTGATGTGGGCAATAACCAAATGATTGAGTCGGTTTATATTCCAGAACGTGATCGTGCAACATTATGTGTTTCATCACAAGTTGGTTGTGCATTAGAATGTAAATTCTGTTCTACCGCACAACAAGGATTTAACCGAAACTTAACCGTTTCTGAAATTATTGGCCAAGTATGGCGCGCATCAAATGCTATTGGTGTAACAGGCAAACTGGCGGATAGACCAATTACCAACGTCGTTATGATGGGGATGGGAGAGCCGTTACTTAATTTATCTAATGTAGTGCCCGCGATGGAAATTATGCTAGATGATTTTGGCTATGGTTTGTCAAAAAGGCGTGTAACACTATCCACCTCAGGGGTTGTTCCTGCTTTAGATAAGCTCGCGGGTATGATTGATGTGGCACTGGCGATATCACTTCATGCGCCTAACGATACTATTCGCAGTGAAATCATGCCAATTAATGAAAAATACAATATGACTATGTTGCGTGATTCAATTTTACGCTACCTTTCTTGTTCAAATGCGAATCATGGAAAAGTTACTATCGAATATGTATTACTTAATCAAGTTAATGACGGTGTTGAACACGCACACGAACTTGCTAAATTCCTAAAAAATGTACCAAGTAAAATTAACTTAATTCCTTGGAATCCGTTTCCTGGTGCGCCTTATTCTCGTTGCTCTAATTCGCGTATCGATCGATTTATGAAAACATTGATGGGATATGGTTTTACTGTAATTGTTCGAAAAACGCGCGGTGACGATATTGATGCCGCATGTGGCCAATTAGCTGGTGAAGTTGTTGATCGTACCAAAAGAACGCTGTATAAAAAACAAAGCTTGGTGCAACAAACATTATAAAGGAAAAAAACAGCAAAAAGGGGAAGTTGATGAAAAGAAGCTTGATATTAAACTGTTTTGCTCTGATCATTTTATCTGGTTGTCAAATCAAAAACAGCGATGAATTTGATCCAGAAAAAGCCGCTTTAGCAAGAATGCGCCTTGGGTTAGGCTATCTTGCCAACGCAAATGGATCTGAAGCTAATGTCAAAGCAGCACATTATAACCTCAAATTAGCGGCACAATACTCACCAAATAACCCACAAATTATGCTAGCAATGGCAATGTTTGATCAACATGTTGGTGAATACGAGGAAGCCGAGATGATCTATAAGCGCATTATTTTTATGCAACCTGGTAATGGATTATATCATGTGCATTATGGCTCTTTTTTATGTGGGCGAGATCGTTACCAAGAAGCACAGCAACAATTTAAGCAAAGTCTTGATTTAGATCGCCACCGTTGGAAAGCTGATACCTATGAACAATATGGATATTGTGCTATCCAAAATAATGATAAAAAAACAGCTGAGTTAATGTTTAAGCAACTTTTTCAATACGACGCAAATCGGCGTGATAATGTGAAAAAAATAGCTGAGATTTATCAGAAAAAGGGCGATATGAAAGTTGCCAATTATTTGTTTTCAGTCACAAAATAGTAAGCTATAAAATATTATTATTTAAACCGTAATAACATCATCATTATAATTTTTTAAAGAAGATATCATGAGTTTTTGGGCTATTTTATTATTAGCACTGGCTATGTCGACCGATGCCTTTGCTGTCGCTGTATGCCGCGGGGTTTCGCTTAAATCAACCCCATTTTTAGGTGCACTCAAAGTCGGTATTTTATTTGGTGTTGTTGAAGCTATTACGCCAATCCTCGGCTGGTTAGTTGGCTATATTGCACTGAAATATATCGAACAATGGGATCACTGGGTTGTTTTTACTGTCATGTTATTTTTAGGTATTAACATGATTTACAACAGCTTTAAAAAAACTGATGAAGATTGCCTAGAGGATAGAGAAACATCATCAAAAAAATCCTTTCTAATGCTAATTTTTACAGCTATTTCAACCAGTATAGATGCATTTGCTGTTGGTATTGGATTAGCGTTAGCAAGCGTGAATATTTATTGGGCTGCAACAATGATTGGCATAGCAACCTGTTTAATGGTAACGATTGGATTATTATTAGGTAATAAATTAGGCTGTTTAATTGGTAAACGAGCAGAATTTTTAGGCGGTTTAGCGCTTATTATGATTGGCACAATTACGCTTTATCAACATCTATCTAATTAGACTTTCACTTGTTTTCATCTAGTAACATCGCTTAGCTTTTCAAACAGGACTATCATAATAGCATTTATCACGTTAAAGTATCTAATAGATAAGATTGAAACCAATTTAGTTAACTAAACTGTTACCTGTTATAGGTAACAGTTTATGGAAAATACTTCTATTTAAATCTTTTTAAATTTTACAAAATGTCATATCAAAGCTACGAGCCTGTTGATTATAGACCGCTTTAAAGGCACCTTTGTCATGAGGATTTTGCAAAATATGATTGACGATAACTGGTCTAATATTTGCTTTAATATAACCAGGTAATCCTCTCGCACCACGAATTAAATCGTAGTGATCATGACAAAATGAGCTTATGCAAGAATCAGATATTTCTACAGAAAAACCTCGAGGTTGATATGCTTGATTCAATTTGTCAATTTCACGGCGAATAATTCGCTCGATAACGACCATTGGCAAGCGTTTGAAATGGAGAATATTTTCTCGTCCGTTAAAACGATTAAGTAGTTCTGAACGATAAGTGTTATTCAGGTCATTTGTTGCCAATTCACACGCAGCTTCATCAGAAAGGTTTGGATCTAAATAATAAGGTTGCCCGATATTTGAAGTCATAATAATCATAATATCAGAAAAATCGACTGTTCGACCGATATTATCAGTTAATCGTCCATCCGATAAAATCTGTAAAAAGATATTAAATACATCAGGATGTGCTTTTTCAATCTCATCAAATAGATAGATTCCAACTGGTTTTGCTCTAACAGAGTTTGTCAAAATGCCTCCAGCTTCAAATCCTTCATATCCTGGTGGCGCACCAATCAATTTAGCAACAGCATGTTTTTCCATGTATTCAGACATATCAAAACGTACCAATGATTTTTCATCACCATAGACATATTGCGCTAAGGCTTTAGCCATCTCAGTTTTACCTACACCGGATGGACCTAAAAATAGGTAAGACATGGCTGGACCTGATTCTTCTAGCGCATCGACTTTAGCGACTTTTACCGAATTAGCGACATGTTTAACAATATTATCTTGACCAAAAATTCTCGATAATAAATTTGCCTCTAAATTAATCAAGTTTTCAACTTCATTTTCATCTAGTTTGTTTGTAGGTATTCCTGAAACTTTGCTAAATTCAGTGATAACTTCTTGACGGTTAAGCCGTAAATCTTTGTTAGCTAGCATAACCAATTTTTGGTGTTGTTCGTTATTTTGTACTATTTCTGCATCAATCTGTCGAATCTTTTCCTTTAATTTGGTAACAGCCGGTGAGTCAAATCCACCAGCGGTTAGCTGTGCAAAGGTTTTTATTGTTGTTGATTCCGAATTTTTATTATTATCCTCTTCTTCTTGCAATTGGTTGATCTCATCTTGCAATTTAAAGCGTAATGTTTCGGCCTCACGTTGATATTGGTAAGTTTTATTGATTTCTGACTTTAATTCTTGCCAATCTTGTTGCCATTGTTCAAGTTGTTGTTGCAAATCTTGCTTTTCTGTTTCATTGGTACTTTTGGCTATCTTATTCATTAGCTCAATTATTTTAGGATGCTGTTTATGCGTAAGTTGGCGATAACTTGCAAGCGCACGATCAAGTAGAGCAATCGCTCGTTGCGGTTGTGCTCCACCTAAACCTAAACTATCTCGATACTTACTGGTTAAATGTATCGCTTCTTCAACAGCATCTTCATCAACTTCAATTTTATGGTATGCAGATAGCTCTTTAGCAACACTAGAAACAATCGATCTTAAATCATCCCCAATCGGCTCTTTAACATCATAAAGAGTGTAAAGCTCTGGCATGTTTGTACTGGCTTTTAATACATTACTCAATTTATCATCGCGGACTTCTAAAATAACTTGGAAATTATTTGCTTTGTCTGCGTTATTTAATGCATTGATAAAATGAGCATTGCCAGTATTATGTGCTGCTTCTAAAAAATTAGCCGTATCAGTAATAATCAATACTGATTCTGGAGTTTGCATTAGCTTTTTTAAAATACTTTGAAACTCATTGTTTATCTTAGCGCTATCACCACTAGAAAAAAGCGCATCACAATTTAACCAAAACAGTTTTTTTACAATCAAATCAAACGGTGTATCTGGGCTGTTTTTAGCTGCTTGCAAACCAAGGGTAAGCATTGAAACACCAACACCAGCAGGACCTGTTAGCAAAAGTGAATTTGATGATTTTCGTATAAGAATAGATGATATTCTTTCTAAATCATGTTCCCGACCCACTAAAGTAAAATTAGGGTATTGCGCTAAATATTCACGCCCTCTAACTAAATACATTGTGCATTCCTTTATTATAGTTTAAAGGGAGAGGCAGTTTGCGAGCTCTCTTTTTTATTCTCAGATTTTTCTGATAAAACATCACCTGTCACAGCAATAAATTCTCGCGTATCATTTTGAACATCTTTAGACATTCTTTCAATTTCTTCTAAATTTGCTCGCATTGTTTCTAATGCTGAACGTGTAATTTCAGTAGCTTCTTTTTGAGTGTCACCAAATTCTGCTAAGTTCTGTAACATCGCTTCTAAATCATTATTAATTTCATCACGACCTGTTGCGATTCGGATGGCTTCATTTTTAGCTATGTCATTTGTTACTCGTGTCATTTCAGCTAGAGTATTACCTGCCATAGATTGTGCCTCATTAATTGCTGCTGAGTTAACAGCAGTAACCACAACACTAAGTTGTGAAGCAACTGATGCAATTCCTCGTGAATGCATTGCTCTGGCACTTTCAACTTGTTTTTTGGTTGCAGCTTGCATATTGCGAATTTTAATGGCTTCCGTTGTTAATTCACCATAGGTTTGCATGGTATCAACCGTTGCTGTTGATACAGCATCGATATGTTCATCTAAATTGCGTCTAGCTTCATCAAGCTTCATTGATTCTAATAGGTTGTCACCAACATCTTTATGCTCAAGCTCTTCTCTACGTTCGCGGTGAACTTTCTCAACTTTTTTAGTCGCTTCGTTCATAATGGCATAAATTTGTATCATATTGCCATTATTATCGCTAAGCCCTTCTATTTGTTTAACCATTTTTTCAAGGTGATTACGAATTGCACCAAAACGTTCTTTGCCTTGATTAACAAATTTTAATGCCGATTCAACCATATCAGCTTGGCGTAATGTATGCTGTTCTGAAGTTAGGTTCAGTAACTCCTTTAGTTTTTCAACATCGATTGAATCCTTGCGTTGCTCGTGACGTTGTGCAATTTCTATCTGAATATCACTTAATTCTTTTTGTTTATTTTGTATTTGCTGTTGTAACTGTACAATAGTTTCCTCATTAGCAGTGATTTTAGCTTGTGATGCAACTTTAATTTTTCCTAAACCAAAAAATTTCCTATCATTTTGTAACAAAACGATTTCTTTTTGCAAATTAGTTATTTTCTCTTCAATACTAGTAATTTCGCTTTGCACGCTTGCTTGTTGCGCTATCTTTTCTTCATCCCATTGTTGATCCGCTTTTATTTGCGCTAAAGCATTTCGAGTCTCACCATTTTGGCGTAAGTTATACAGTGCGTCTGTAAGTTCAGTAAGTGGTTTAATTTTTTCAATAAAGTCATTAAGGTCATTATTAAAGTCAGAATATACCCGCTGTAACTCAGCGAATACTTCGGTATCAGTCATTTCGATGCGCTGTTTAGACATCTCTTCTGAAATGGATTGTAGATATTCTTTAAATGTATCAAATTCTTGAATTTTGGCTCTATCAGCTTCTTTATTATCAGTAAATTCTAAAATATGAGTGACTTCTTCTACTTTCTGTTCAAGTGAAAGATTATCTGAAAAAATAACTTTAAAAAAAGTATTTTGTTGAATATTTGAAAGCGGATTTTCTACTTTAGTGCTTTTTTGTCGTTGCCTAACTGAAGAATCATTTTGTTCAGTGCTAGTTACTTTTCTCTTAGAAGATACACTCATTGTTTTTTTCCTTATTATTTAGCTATTTTAAATCCTATTTCAAATGAAAAGGAGAAAGTTTGGAATAATTAATTTACTCCTATAGAAAAGACAAATGCCATCTTTTCATCATGTTATTATCTATTTAACAGTTTATTTTGACAAGTAAAACTGCTATTGATAATAAAAAAGGAAAATGAGCAACACATATAATTTAAGCCATTTACTGACATATGAAAGTATTATCAAGCTTTATATTTAACTTTAATCAATTTAACGGCGTATTTTTAATTTGTTTTATTTGGTACAAATAAGGAAAGAAATTAATAAGAAAAAACCACTCGCATGAACGAGTGGTTTATATTGATAAGTTTAAGGAGTAGCAACAGATGAGATTACATCATTCCGCCCATACCACCCATGCCGCCCATACCACCAGCAGCACCTAAATCAGCTTTATCATCTTTAGGTAAATCAGTAACCATACATTCAGTAGTAATCATAAGGCCGGCAACAGACGCTGCGTATTGTAATGCACTACGAGTTACTTTAGTTGGATCTAAGATGCCCATTGCAATCATATCACCATACTCTTCAGTTGAAGCATTGTAACCATAGTTACCTTTGCCACCTTTAACCGCATTAACCACAACTGATGCTTCTTCACCACAGTTAGTCACGATTTGACGTAATGGCGCTTCCATTGCACGAAGAGCGACTTTTATACCTACATTTTGATCTTCGTTAGCACCTTTAAGTTCTAAAATCGCTGATGCAGCACGAACAAGAGCAACACCACCACCAGCAACAACACCTTCTTCAACTGCTGCACGAGTAGCGTGTAACGCATCTTCTACACGCGCTTTCTTCTCTTTCATTTCAACTTCAGTTGCTGCACCAACTTTAATTACTGCAACGCCGCCAGCTAATTTAGCAACGCGTTCTTGAAGTTTTTCTTTATCATAATCAGAAGTTGATTCTTCGATTTGTTTACGAATTTGTTCAACACGCGCTTTAATTAAAGACTCTTCACCAACGCCATCAATAATGGTTGTATTGTCTTTATTGATAACAACACGTTTAGCTTGGCCTAAATCTTCAAGTGTTGTTTTTTCAAGCTCTAAACCAATTTCTTCTGAAATTACAGTACCAGCAGTTAAGATTGCAATATCTTGTAACATAGCTTTACGACGATCACCAAAACCAGGTGCTTTAACAGCTGCAACTTTAACAATACCGCGCATAGTATTTACAACTAAAGTCGCTAATGCTTCGCCTTCAACATCTTCCGCAATAATTAATAATGATTTACCTGCTTTAGCGACCGCTTCAAGCACTGGCAATAATTCACGAATATTAGAGATTTTTTTATCAGCTAATAAAATATATGGGCTATCTAATTCAACTGTTGCTGTTTCAGGTTTGTTAATGAAGTATGGTGATAAGTAACCACGATCAAATTGCATACCTTCAACAACATCAAGCTCATCTTGTAAACCTGTACCATCTTCAACAGTAATAACACCTTCTTTGCCTACTTTTTCCATTGCTTGAGCAATTAAAGTACCAACGGTTTCATCAGAGTTAGCTGAAATGGTACCAACTTGTGCAATTGCTCTAGAGTCAGCACAAGGAGAAGATAATTTTTTAAGTTCTTCAACAGCTGCAACAACGGCTTTATCAATACCGCGTTTTAAATCCATTGGATTCATACCTGCAGCAACAGCTTTTAAACCTTCATTAACAATTGCTTGAGCAAGTACAGTAGCAGTGGTTGTACCGTCACCCGCTGCATCGTTTGCTTTTGAAGCCACTTCTTTAACCATTTGTGCACCCATATTTTCGAATTTATCTTCTAATTCGATTTCACGAGCAACAGAAACCCCATCTTTAGTAATAGTTGGTGCGCCAAATGATTTATCTAATACTACATTACGCCCTTTTGGACCTAAAGTTACTTTAACTGCATCGGCTAATACATTAACACCTTGAAGCATTTTGATGCGAGCATCGTTACCAAATTTTACATCTTTAGCTGCCATCTTCGTATTTCTCCTAAATTCTGTCTATAGTTTAATTATTTGCCAGTTATGCTTGAACAATGGCTAAAATATCGCTTTCTGATAAGATAAGCACTTCTTCGTTATCGATTTTTTCTGTTTTAACGCCATATCCTTCGTTAAAAATTACGATATCACCCACTTTCACATCTAATGGCTGTACTTGACCATTTTCTAAAATGCGACCATTACCAACAGCTAAAACCTCACCTCGTGTTGATTTACCAGCAGCTGAACCTGTTAACACGATACCACCCGCTGATTTTGATTCTACTTCTTTGCGTTTAATGATCACGCGATCATGCAATGGACGAATTTTCATTAGTTATCTCCTAGCACTAATTTTAATTAAAACAATTATTATCAATAAATCATGCAATTATGATTTTCAAATGTAGTGCAAACTATATGGGGACAATTTTAAATTCTTCAAGGGAAGAAAACTAAAAAAAGTCTAATTGATTATTTATCAATCATCTTTACGTTTGAATTCACCTTCAATAATATCACTATCTTGATAATGTGTTTGCGATGATGAAAATTGAAATCTCATCGGTATTTTTCGAACTATAAATTCTACAATATAATCTTGAACACGGGGAATTAATAAAATTGCGCCAACAATATCAGTTAAGAAACCAGGAATAAGTAAGAAAAAACCAGAAAAAAGCAAAGATACACTTTTTATAATTTCAGCTTTAGCACTTTGATGATTAGCGATTTTTTGTTGCATAATACTTAGATTTTTCAAACCTTGTGTTTTAACTAATGAAAAACCAAGAATTGACGTTGCAATAATACAGATTAATGCAAGTAAAACACCAATTGAATTTGCAACAGCTATAAAAACACTGATTTCAAAATAAACATAAATAAAAAAGAGAATAAAACCAACAAATCGCATATAACAATCCTATAAGCACAAAGGAATAATATTAGAAATTAGCTATTAATATGAAGATGATTAGCTAATTTTCAACCAAGCAATAAATATTTTTTAAAAAATTTTACAAAAGGGATTGACTGACACTTACAAATCGTGTTTAATGTGCATCCATTGTTGCCCGGATAGCTCAGTCGGTAGAGCAGGGGATTGAAAATCCCCGTGTCCGTGGTTCGATTCCGCGTCCGGGCACCAATCACCAAATTCTAAGACCTGCTTCTAGCAGGTTTTTTATATCTAAAGCCTTTTCAGATAAGACTTTCACTAAGATTCACTACTCAACCGAGTTCAACTGAAATCACCCCAAATCAAGTACAATTTCGGATACAAACCCGGATACATTTGGTTCGATAATGGCGTGTATCCATAAAATGGCCTTGAGGCCTTTGTTTGCAAGGCTTAAGAGAAATCACTTGGATTTGATTTATTTTGAACTAATTTGTAACAATTATTTATTAACATTTCTAACAAAAGCTGTTTGCACAAGACTTCCACCAAGTTTTACTACTCAACCAAACTCAATTGAAGTTACCCTAAATCAAGCACAATTTTGGATACAAATCCGGATACATTTGGTTCGATAATGGTATGTATCCATAAAATGGTCTTGATGGCTTATCTTTACTGGAAAAGATGAAGATCGCTTAGATGTAAAATTTTTTTATCTATATTTTTTGGGAAGATTAAAAAGACCCTCTGGAGGAGAGAATGAAGCATCTTTACCTAGAAGAGGACGCCTATTTTTATTCATTTTTTTTATATTTTCTTCTCTTCTTTTCCTTTCATTAACTAATTTAACTTCTTTTTGAATTAAATTTTCAACAAAGTCTGTTATTGTTTTATTATTTTCTTTTGCTAGTTTCTTTAACTCATCTTTAACTTTAGATTCCAAATAAATATTTAATACTTTTTTCCCTTTTACTTTACCTCTATATTTCTTTTGCTCCCAATTTTTTTTCATCTTAATTTGAAGAAGTTCTTTACTTTCTTGAGAAGAACTCCAATCGTCAAAAATATAATGCGCTATATAGTACAACTCACTAAGTTCCATATGGACTAAATCAGTGATTGCGGTGAAATCATAATTATTTGAATTTATTTTCCTTCTAATATGCATATAAAACCAATATACTTGATCTTTGTTTTTAATATCTATCCATTGAAATGGTTTAGTTTTTTTTTCTATTTCATTCCATTCACTTATTAATGAACTAAGGCTAATAGGTGTTTCAGGTGAGCTAAAATAATCACATAAAATTTTGACCCTCAATGAATGGTTATTTGAACATGCTATACTTACTCTTTGCTCTTGTGAAAAGCTATCCAAGAAATTATCTCGTAATTTTTGCAATATCCAAAAACAAGCTCTTGGGTTTTTTTTTAAGTAATCTGTTTGATATTTAAATCTTTCTTCTTCAATATTCATTTTCATAATATTTTACTCTTATTCTTCCCTATTTTTGTATCTGTATGATTTTTAAACCACTAATCAATATAAATAATTATATCTATTTTTATGTTTATATTCACGTATATTTTATTGAGCATATTTACACTCATTTTTATGTTTAATTTTACGTAGTGATTTGTTATTTAATAATTATAAGTAAAATTAAATTAATATTAATAATCAATTAGATAAATTTCAATTTTTATAATTAAGGTTAATTAATATTATTCTATAAAAGAAAATTATTAGATATATAACATTAATATTATGTTATCTGAGTACATCATCAGTTACTAAGACAATAAAAAAATAATCTTGCCTCTTATCAAATAACTCTAATTTGATAAGGGAAACTAAATGCAAAATAAAAATTTTAATATTGATAAACAACTCAATGGTCAACTCATTGCACATCTAAATCATCTACAAAACAAATACTCAAAAATATTACCTATTAGAGCTGATATTCATTATGCTAAAGATGATGAATTAAGTACTGATATCGAAACAACAAAAAATGAAATAACATTTTTCCTCTGGCAAGCTATGCAATTTGAACTTGATATTGTAGGGTATGCTGTTGTTATGGAATTCAATCAAAATGAACATATCCATTTCCATTCTATTTTTTATGTAAACGGACAAAAAAGACAAAAGTACTATCCAATTTATGCTGTATTGGAAAGATTATGGCATGAACTGACTAATGGTTACTTATATGACTGTCAGCGCAATAATTATCGTATCAACGGGTTAAAAATGATAAACCATCATGATCATGAAGCATTTTGTTCGACATGTTATATGCTCAGTTATTTAGCTAAAACAGAACAAAAAGAGCCTTTTAAAAGACGTTATAGTGATTGTCTCTTTTTAAGCGAAGTTCTTCCACCTAGCCATCGAGGAAAGCCTAGAACACTTGGTGTAAGTAAATTTTTAATACCCTCCTCTATTTAATAACACAAAAGCAATTTACTTAATTTTGGAAAATAACAATGAGTCTTTGAGAGTACGTTTAGACAAATAAACAAAAAACAAGCTTATTGATATAACTCCAATTCATATAGAGGAATAAAAAATGTATAAGTATTATGATCTAATACTAAATAAGCTAAAAACTCATGATAAATCGTTACTTACACGTTATGGGAAGCTATATCCAGTCAGAATGAATTTTGCCTATCATAATGATGCCTATCAAAGGAAACACGGAATAGATGCGTATATGGATATGTTGAACTTGTCTGATTTAACATTACTTTCTAACCATATTCTTAGCATTGTTTGGGTAATGGCTTTTGATGAGCAATATGGCTTTTATTTTCCTGCCATGTTGTATTTCGATTCAGAACAATATGCAAATTATAACGTTATTATGAAATTAGTTACTGATTGTTGGAAAAATCAAACTGATGGAAATGGTATTAATGTTGAACAAGAACTAGCTAAGAATGCTTTATCTGAATTAGCACAACTCTCGTGGGAAAAACATAATCCTCTTCGTACTTTGTATATTAAAAGTATATATACTCTCGGCTAAATCAATTGATCGTTTGTAACGATCAGTCGTGATCTTATTGATCGTTACAAACGATATGACAATACGTAATATTTTTCTAATAATGATGATAAATTTTTGTTCAAAAATAATTTAAGGAGATGAAATGACTAAACATGATTGTGGCGAATGCAATGGTAAGGGAGAAATTCCTTGTCCATTACAATATTATCCTGGCGAACCTCATCCTGAAAGCTGTCCTGTGTGTGGTGGAGATCCGAATTTTACATCTCCATGCCCAGAATGTTCGGAGTACAAGTATGGCTATTAAGTGGTTGGGTAAAAAACTTTACCAAGCAGGACACTTTGCAGTGACTGAAATAATTCCAGAATTTATTGAAAAATCTGCAAAAATGATTTTAAATTCAGATAAAGCAACAGAGGAACAAAAAGAAAGAGCTAAGAAAAGTTTAGCTCGTTATGAAAAAAACAAGAAGTAGTATTAGTAATAATCAAAAATTTTGTTCATAACTCTGTGTCATTTCTTTTTTGTTACATAGTTTACCGAAATGACACAGAATATTGAACACTCTTGAAACTCCTGCTCCTCAATCTTATTCATGAAGCAAACCCATTTATCTTGTTTGCTTCATATTTTCTCAATGTATCTCAACACTCTGATTATAAATAATTTTAAATAGATATCATTAGTTGAACACCACAATGTGTTTGTTTAATTAATATTTTTATAAGGAGTGTACCATGTTAAATTATCAAATATCGCAAATCACCTTAGTTTATTCATTAGAACCTTATTTCAATCATGTTCATTCTTTATTTAATTCATTAAATAAGGAAGTATAAATGTCAGATAAATTATCTTTATTACTTGATAGGCTCTATCAAATTTGTTTAACAGGTGGCTATGGTTTTGCTTCTGCTTACACATTAGCCGAACAACATAAAGCACGCTTTCCTTTCTATTCAGATAGCCTTAATAACCTAATTAAACAGGAAGCTAATAAAGCTGGAACAACTGGATTTATTACTGGGTTGGGTGGAATGGCAAGCTTACCTATTACTCTACCTGCAAATGCTTTGAGTGTATTATTTATTCAAATGAGACTCGTTATAACCATTGCTATTTTGCAAGGCCAAGATGTGAAGGACAAACGAATTAAGATGTTAATTTACTTATCATTATGTGTGATGGCAAGTAAATTAAAATTACAGCAATTTTGCTTAGCTACATTGCTCAAACAACCCAATGAAGTGGTTTGGAAAATAAATCTATCTATCACTAAACAACTTATTACTATTTTAAGTGCAAAGTATAGCGTGAAGTTAATTAAGATGCTCCCAATATTCGGCGGTGTAGTGGGAGCGGTTATTGATCGCACAGTTACCTATCGCATTGGCCAATTTGCTAAAAATCAATTTAATCAATTCAATTAGTCGAATAACACTAATAATCATTTATCTAAAAATTCATCTAGTTATGAATTTATCTGATTTATTCCCGTTTTTACATAAAGACATGGTGCTTTGGCCAAGCTTAACAGGAGAAAAAATGAAAACCAACTATTCAACAAAGCGCATTGTGACAACAGCGTTAAAATTGCTTGAAAAGCAGATGAAAATAGAAAAAAATCAGTTCACCAAAACAAAACAGGTTATTGATTATCTTAGACTAAAATTAGCACAAAAAGAACGAGAACACTTTGTTGCTATGTATCTAAATAATCAACATCAACTACTTAAAGTAGAAACACTTTTTATGGGCACAATTAACTCTGTCGAAATCCATCCCAGAGAAATAATTAAACAAGCACTTAAACATAATGCAGCAGCCATTATTTTTGCCCATAATCATCCATCAGGTGAAGCACAGCCCAGTAATGCAGATCGCAATATCAATCAAAAATTAATAGAAATACTAAATATCGTTGATATCCGAGTATTAGATCATATTGTAATTGGTCGACAATCGCATTTTTCCTTTGCAGAACAAAGCTGGCTCTAATTTTAAAAAGTCTTCAATGTATATGTATTGATCGTTTTTAACGATCAATAAGATCTTATTGATCTGTTTAAACAATATGACTTTATTTAAATAATCGATGAAAATATAAACTCAATTAAAAACAATAGCTAGTATGTGTCAAGTTAAGTTTTCGGTACCACACAAAAATACAATTTAAGTAAAACTAATTAATTCTTTTTTCCATAAGGAATAACAATGAAAAAAATAACAATTGTTTTATCCGTACTGATTCTCACAGCGTGCGGGGATTCATCTCAGGTTAAGCAAGTTAAAGATTATGTGTATGACAATATCGACTCAACTCTTACTGTAGGTAATGCGCTTGATAACCGAAATATCTGTAATAAAACGAAATGGGATTCATATAAAGATGAACGAGATCGAAATATTGTTGAATATACTTGTGAATTTAAAAAGGATCATCCAAATCAATTTTTAAAGCTAACGTTTTCTGGTATGGCTGGAAATTTAAAAACTATGCTTGTAGATAAAAATATCAATATTACATTAGATGATTATCTAAAATTTAAAGAGGAAGAGAGACGATATAAGAATGTTAAATATCCCCATTATACTGTATATAAAAATTACATTGATGCAAAGGCTAAAAGTTACATTGAAGCGAAAGCGAAACTGTTTATTTATGACAAGTTGAAGAAAGCGCTTCTTGAAATAGAAAAAAGCAATGCTTTCGCTCGCTATCAAGAAAATAGAAAATATTTTCTATCAAATAAAGCAATAATCATAAAAGAAATAGAAGAAATGGAAGAAAGTTATCTGGTTAGTTATCTGGTTGATGATATCTATGGCCATGATGATGATCCAACTACGGGAATACTAAGTTGTAATCCTTTTTTTGTGTTCAGTTATTTTCATGGTAGTACAATCCATATCCATGCAAAAAATGGTAGTTTAAGTAATAAAGATCTTGCTAAAAGAATAAAGCAAATTGAAGAAGATGTAACCTCTATCCAAAAAATATTGTTCAAGTATGATGATTTCAGTTTCTATATGCAGCCGAGTTATAAAAGTGTTAATCTTTATAATGATGATTCTAGATTGGCTTTCGAATATCTACTTCAAGGTAATTCGACCAAGAATATAACCTTAAATACGAAGGATGGTAAAAAGACATTATCTGTTAAAAATTACCAGGAAATTTTAGCCTATATTGAAGGAATAGAAAATGGCATCATCAAAAATGTTATAGAAAGAGTAATTGATCCATATAATCAAAATATAACTAACACAATCAACCAATTTGAAAAACGCACAAAAGATATAAAAACTGAAAGTTATCAACAAAAGATAAAATGGGTTCTAATAGGTGAAAGAAATCCATCATTGATGAGTTGTGAATTAGAGTTTAAAGCCGATGGATATCCACCTGTAAAATCTGACTCAAGTATGTCATCATCTTGCTTTCGAAATGCCTATAAAAGCAACTATGTTGATCAAATTTATAATCAACCTATTATGAGTTTTATAAATAAGGTTGCAAATTAATCAATTAGTATGCTTATAAACGGCTTTGTAAAAATAAGCCGTTATGATCGAAGTAGTAAAAAAATATTGTTTCTACCTATCTATTGAATGTAATTAACCCACTTCACTCAATAGAGGTACAACAATGTCAACATTCTTATCCCCTTTGGATGCACAAACACATCCAGATTACCTAATTGATATGAAATATATCACCACACTCACTGGCATGACAGATAAATGGTTTTATGCCTTGATAAAGCAAAATAAATTTCCACCTCCTATCAAATTAGGAAGATCCTCTCGTTGGCGTCTAAAAGAGATTGAAGCATGGATAAACACCAAAGCTAATTAGCCGTTAACTTTCTATTAACCAAGGCCGCATAGTCAAATATGCGGCTTTTTTTATGTCTAAATTTTTATAATTGAGGAATTCGTTATGTCCTTAACCGATTTAAAAATTAAATCCGCCAAGCCACACAATAAGCAATATAAGCTTTCTGATAGTGATGGTTTGTTCTTACTCGTTCACGCCAATGGTTCTAAATATTGGCGTTTTCGCTATTACTTCAATACTAAAGAAAAATTAATGTCTCTAGGTCAATATCCTAATGTTTTATTAAGCGAAGCTAGAAGGCTACGAGATGAAGCCAAATTATTATTAGCTAAAAATATTGACCCACAGGTAGAAAAGAAAGCAAAACAGTCTGAAGAAGTAATACAAGTTACTTTTGAACAAGTTGCACGTAAATGGTGTACCAATAATAAAACTTGGTCTGAGCCACATAGAGCAAAAGTATTACGAACATTAGAACTATATTTATTTCCTAAAATTGGCGCTTATTCTATTTCGGCACTAACTACTCGCCAGTTAATTGTTCCAATTAAAGCGGTTGAAGAAAATGGTCGGTTTGAAGTTGCTAGCCGATTACAACAACGTACTTCAGCAATAATGCGTTATGCCGTACAAAATGGTTATATCTCTTATAACCCAGCTCAAGATTTAAAAGGCGTGGTAAGTAAAGTAAAAGTGAATCATCGCCCTGCACTTGAACTTGAACAAATACCTGAACTTTTAGAGCGCATTGATAATTTTAAAGGACGAAAGTTAACCAAATTGGCAATTAAACTTTCTCTACTTATATTTATTCGTTCTAGTGAGTTACGATTTGCTCGTTGGTCAGAAATTGATTTCGATAAAAAGATTTGGACTATTCCAGCAGAAAGGGAGGAAATTGATGGTGTCCCTCATTCTCACCGAGGCTCCAAAATGAAAACACCTCATTTAGTTCCACTAAGTGATCAAGCAATAGGAGTTTTAAAACAAATATATGAAATTAGTGGAATGTATGAACTGGTATTTATTGGTGATCATTCTGCACGAAAGCCAATGAGCGAAAACACAATAAACAAAGCATTGCGTTCTATGGGGTATGATACAAAAACAAAACTTTGTGGGCATGGCTTTAGAACAATGGCATGTAGTGCTCTAGTGGAATCAAACCTCTGGTCACGAGATGCTGTTGAACGCCAAATGAGTCATCAAGAACGTAATGGCGTTAGAGCGGCTTATATCCACAAAGCACAACATATTATCGAAAGAACAAAAATGATCCAATGGTGGGCTGATTACTTAGATTCAATCCGAACTGAGTTTATTATGCCTTATGAGTTCAAAACAAATTAAAAAATACCCTACTATTTAATTCATTTCTCAATATCAATTAATATCAAAAAATTAAGGAATTGTTTATGCAAACATTACCTAGTGTATCATCATGCCTAAAATCCACTACGGTGGGTTCTGGTATGATCTCAGTATTTATCACCCATTTAGGAAAATATAAAGAAGGACAATTGATTGGTGAATGGCTAGAGCTACCAACAACACCAGAAAAAGTAAAACAATGCTTTAAACAAATTGGCATTGATAGTGTTAATTACAAAGAGTTCTTTTTAAGTGGTTACAAATCGTCTGTATATGGCATAACAAATTATATCTCTGAAAAGAGCAATCTTAATGAACTAAATTATTTAGCCTGTAAACTTGATGAATTGAGTCATGATGAAATGGAAATCTATGAAGCAGCCATTGACATTGGAATAAATATTAATTCAATTACAGACTTAATTAATCTAACGGATAACTTAGATTGTTTTCAATGTCTATATAACATCAGCAATGAATATGATTTAGGTTTCTACTGGATTGCTGAAAGTGGTTGTTATAGTTTAAAAGAACTCGGTAACTTAACTAATTACTTTGATTACGAACGATATGGCCATGATATTGCACTTGAACAAAGTGGCACATTTTATTCTGGTAATTATATCTATTATACAGGTGAAATTTTTAGTTCCGATTACGATGGGAAAAGTGTTCCTGAAGAGTATTGTATTTCTATTTAAAAATCATTAAATAATTAGTATTCCTCTTATAAAGCTTTAAATAAGCTTTATAAGAGGAATTCATTAGTAATTTAAATTTTTAATCGAAACTGTTTATAATTATGTACCAACTTAATTCACAAAGAGACTATCTTATCTTTTGGGTGCTAAAGGTGTAGACATACCATATTTAGCTATTGAACAACCATCAGAAAAATGGACAATGCCGCTCCAAAACTCGAAAAGTGCAATAAGTCGGTTTATTATAGAATTTGGCGACAGAATTACTCGTTATCTTTAACTGGCTGTAGGGTAGGGTCGTTCTGCCTAGTATTTTGGCGAGGATCAGTTCTAACTCACCATCATCACTAATGACTGTCTTTTTATTATAGCCATTACGATGATTACTACCTGACTTTTTATGATGTTCATCATGCTCTAAGCGCCCAATCATTTCTGCATTTAGTACGGCTTCAATGGTAAGCTTATTTAAAAAACCAGTTAATTTACCTATTTTTTGTATATTAGGGTACGTTAAAAATAGGTAAAAACAAAAACTTATTTACATTGTCTAATAAAATTTAAACTTTTTTTAGGATATTATCAATTTTACTAATGTGTTGGTTTTGATTGAGATATTCTTGATATGTGTTGTATGCGTCGTTAATTAACTGAGAATAAGTTATTATCATCCCACTATATCTTAGCAATGCTTCTCTTTCTGCTTCAGCCCAATCATGAGGAGCTTTTTTAATTAACATATATATATCAAATGGGGGAATGGGCTCATTAGGATAGTTATCTTTATAATATTTCTGTATGGCATTATGATATTTTCTAACTTGCTTTGTTATATCATCGGATGAAATACTTATAGAAGGTTTTTTTAATTCTACAATAACATGTCTTCCAGAACTTGTTTTATAAGATATATCCAATCTTGAACCAGAATACGTTTCACCTGAAGTGTGATCTTTTAGGTATGTGGTAATAGTTTTTTCTAATTCAGCTTTACCTGATGTTCTATCCCATGATGGTTCTAATAACCACAAATTTTCAAATAAATATTCTTGAGCTATCTTTTCTAAAGAATTTGGATCATCTTTGATATCCTTAAATTTTTTGATTACCTCTAGTCTTTCTTTAGTTATTTGTGCATAACAAGTTGCTTCTAGCTGTTCTAAGGATATGAATATTTCGTTAAACTCAGGTGATAGAACATCAGTTATTTTTTCTAGTTTATCTAATTGCCCTTTTAATTTTAATGTCTCAAAACCAACTATAACATTCTTATATAATGATTTTTTAAAATCTTCTTCTTTATTTTCATCATCAAAACGAGTATTTTGTATTACTCGCATTATTTTTTTTGCTGATTTTTTATCTCTTGAATCAGAAAGAGTATCAATCCACTCGGTAATCGCTTGAGTACTTGTATCGTCTTTGTCTAGATGCCTAGATATTCTCCATTCATCCCATTGTCGATCAATCGTTGTAAGATCTGATTTTAATTTTACAATTAGATCTCGATATAATGGATCATCTCTAAAAGCTGATTCTCTACTAGCTGTTGCTCTGTCAGTACCATCTCGGTCAAGGAAATCAGCATGAATTTCACCAACTAAATAACTTTGAAATATTTTTGCTGTATTTAACTCATTATTTAAAACATCTTCAACAAATACTTTACCATTCGTGAAAATAGATATCATATTCGCATTTTCTTCTTTTTCTCCTAAATCTTTTGGCTTTTCAACACTAGCTATAAATCCTGTAATTTTATATTCTTTACCTGATTCATCTTTTAGTGTGTTAGTTAAGTAAGCAATACATTTCTTTGAATCAACTTCTTGAATATTTGTAGCATGTTGCGTTATTTCTGATTCTGTATCTTTATCATAAAACCAAGCTAATGATATTTTTGAGTAATAATCTCTATCAGCAACAGTTACTTGTTCATTGTTAACAAAAATATCAAAATGATCACCTTGCTCCGTTTTTACTGAAAAACGCCTAGCTAAACGGCGTTTCAAATTTTTTGCAGTCCTATCTAATTTTTTAGGGACACCAATTAATTCTATTCTAGTTCCATTCTCTTTTGAAAATTTAAAATGCTCATTTAATTGTTTAAGAACATGAGTTTGACCGTTTTGAATATCATTTTTAAATTGTTGAACATTTATCTCAAATGAAACAACGTCTTGGCCTTTTTGTTGAGTATAAACTTTCACAATTTCAGATAATGCAAGCATAGATAATTTACCAATACCTTTACGCCCCATAACATACCGTTTACCCGATTGGCTTTTATGATTTTGAGAGTTACATCCTCTTCGACTGAAACCAACTTTTAAAAATTTATTCTGCAAATCATTAAAAGACATTCCATGACCATCATCTTCAATGATTATTTTATTTTCATTATCAATCACAGTAATCTTTACTTGATTTGCATCCGCATCCCAAGAATTAGCAACAAGTTCTGCTAAGGCTGCAGGTGTTGAACTGTATAACCCAACGCCTAAGTGGTTAATAACATTTAAATCTACTTCAAAAGTTAAATCAGGTTTTTTTGTCATGTTACCTAATCCTCGTATTTGTTATAATTTTTCATATGAAATTCAAAAGATTTTCCTATTGCATAGCCCAAATCAACAGGAACAGCATTACCTATCATTAAACCTAATTTCTTGAAAGAAAAATCCTCTTCTTTTTCAATAAACTTATAATCTTTAGGGAATGACTGTAATATAGCTGCTTCTCGAAGTGTAATAGATCTGTGCTGTTCAGGATGACCATATCGCCCTGTACCAAAATGTGTTGATTGAGTTGTAATTGTCGATGATGGTTTGTCCCACTCCATTCGACCATAAACACTGGTATATGTACTGCCAGAATCTTTTTTATGGCATTCTAGACGTAATGATTCAGGCCAATCCTTCCAAGTTCCGCCAGGTCTAGATGCTTTTATCCTTCTTAAATTAATATCACTTAGCGCTCGAGCAAAGTGTAACATGTCATTAGGATCTTTCTCTCCTGCATTTATTTTTGGTAAATCATAAATTGCATCTTTTACTGTTTTTCGGGAAATATTTAATTCTTCTGGTGTTAATAATCGTATCTTACCAAATTTAGACGCCAACAAAACAAGTCTTCTACGTCTTTGCGGTAAACCATATTTTTCCGCATTTACAACTTCATAAAATACATGGTAACCTTCAGATTCTAAAGTATCTAGAAACACTTTAAATATATCCTCTTTACTTAACTGAGGTACATTTTCCATCGTTACTAGATCTGGTTTGACTTTTTTTACCAATCTAGAAAAATGGTTCAACAGAGGCCATTTGTCTGATTTTTTTCGATCTTTGGTGAGGCTGTAACTAAGCGATGAAAATGGCTGACATGGGGCACAACCTGCTAACAATTTTATTGTACCGGCATTGTATTGTTCAATTATTAAAGATTCAGGAACTTTACTTATATCGTAATGAATAAATTTTGCATTATTCATATTCTGTTCAAATGGGTATTTACATGCCTCTTCAAAATCAATGCCAGCATTCACAGTTATACCTGCTTTCATTAAGCCGTATGACAATCCTCCAGCTCCACAAAACAAATCAACCGCTTCTATCTTCATAATACAGACCTTAAATAAATCAATACGTTAAGTGTTTTTTAATTTTATACTCAAATTAACTATTCATTATAATATATAAATACATAAATATATAAATATAATAATTTCAAAAGGAATCAATTTTGTCAGTTCGCAAGAGTTTTAATACCAAAGGAGAGACATTGGTTAAGTGAGAAGATTGATAGGTGACGTATTTCTTATTTAATCAATACTTGGTTTAATTCTCATGGCAAAACACTTGATAACAGTGAAAAAGTAAAGGGTATTTTAACTTTTATCTGTGAATGCATTAATAATCCACTGGTTGATGATTTTACCACTAAAACATTTACAAATTATCGTAATAAAAGAATGCTTGACGAATTTTTCCGGATAGAAAAAAGAAAGCAGTGCCATTAAATAAAGAGTTAATCTATTTTAGAGCTATTTTTAATGAACTAAAACGCCTTGACGAATAGGGTAAACCTAATCAATTAGAGAACATCAAAGCGTTTAGACTTAATGAAACCCAAGTATCTCATGAGGTGTTATATCCTTCAAACTGCTATGTGTTCTAATCATATTAAAACGACGTAATTTTACTTATAAGTAAATTGTTCTCATAAATATCTCTTGTTCACACCACATTCCATTAGCACCCTAATAACTTACTCAGCTTTACCTCTGGCTTTAGAATTGGCAAATTTTTAATCCATTTTACACGTATATCAATTTGCTATACAATACATATTCATAGTAAATAAAAAACGTCAATTAAAATGAGAACTGAAACCAAAGAATCGCCTATTAATATTAGAGCTAAGGCATCCCAAAAAGAATTGATTGATATTGCGGCTCATTTACTATCTAAATCACGCACTGATTTTATTTTAGAAGCGGCCTGCTCAAAGGCTGAAGATGTTTTGCTTGATCAGCGTCTTTTTTTAATCGACGATGAACAGATAAATGCCTTCAATCATGCAATAGAAGCCTCTTTTGATAGTAATGAAAAAGTTCAAGCTTTATTGTCCCGGAAGTCACCATGGGAAAAATAGAAGCACCGCACTTATTGAATGAAGATCATGATGTTACGTCATTTGATTGTGAAGAGTTGTCTTTGAATGAATGGTTGAAGAAAAAATCCTTAAAAAATCAAAAAAGTGGTGCTTCACGTACTTTTGTAATTTGTGACAATAACAAAGTAATCGGCTTTTATTGTTTATCAACAGGCAGTATCCAGCATCGACAACTAACATTGAGTAGGTTTAAGCGCAATATGCCCGATCCTATTCCTGTTATTATTCTAGGCCGTTTGGCTATTGATAAAAATTACAAAGCAAAAGGATTAGGTGCGGCATTATTAAAAGATGCTATATTACGCTCGAAAGAAGTCTCTAAACAAGTTGGTTCTAGAGCACTATTGGTACATAGCTTAACAAATGAAGCCAATGCGTTTTATATTAAATTTGGATTTGTTGATTCTGGAATTCAGGCAAGAACAATGCTAATCTCTTTATGGTAATAAAATTGGGCTTAATTGTACATTTTTAAAGCAGACCAATTTAAGGGTACAAATACGGGTACATTTTTCATCTAAATTTCTCAAATCCAGTAACCACAAGGCTTCAACCCACATCTTCGATTCCGCGTCCAGGCACCAATCACCAAATGCTAAGGCCTGCGTCTAGCAGTTTTTTTATGTCTAAATACTTTTCAGATAAGCCTTTCACCTTGTTTTACCGCTAAACTGTGTTCAATTGAAATTAAGTTAAATCAACTAATAAGTTAATTTTACATGATTAATTTAATGATTATTTTATTTACAATAATTATAATACATTCTATAAAAATCAATTATTAATTCACAAGCTCTATAATAAATTTAGAACAAATCAAAGAATCTATTTATATGTTCTTTTTTAGTAATACCTTTAATATGAATTGAAAATGGCACGATTTTTGCATTTTATATCGGTTACACAGTATTGAACTACCGTTATGCTTGTGTTAGAAATTATTTTCAATCAAAAATGGAATGATATTGTAAATTCCTAGGCAATATCGTAATTTTAATTATGGTGCATCTTGCACCAAATTGGTGCAACGAATAGTGAAAAGATGAATTTAAACAAAGTAAAAGCTAATTGATGTAAATATCAAAATTAGCGTGTTTTACTAAATCTGTATTTAAAAAATATTAGAAATACAATGATCTTAACTCTATTTAATTATTACAAAATAGGTTTACAGTTAAATAATTGGGGTGGTTTTATGAGTAATCAAAGGAAATATAAACGTAAATTTTTATTGGGCGCGGGGCTAATAACGATGCTTGCTAGCGCACAACTTCATGCTGCAGGAACGTTAGTTTATTGTGCAGAGGCTTCACCTGAAACATTTAGTCCGCAGTTAGTGACAAGTGGTATTTCAATGGATGCTAGTGCAGTGCCTGTTTTTAACCGTTTGGTGGAGTTTAAATTAGGCACTACCGAAATCCAACCTGCTTTAGCAAAATCTTGGGATATCAGCCAAGATGGTTTGACTTATACTTTCCATCTACGCGATGATGTTAAGTGGCATAGTAATAAAGAATTCAAACCAACACGAAACTTAAATGCTGATGATGTTATTTTTACATTTATGCGACAGAAAGATAAAAATCATCCTTATCACAAAGTTTCTGGTGGACAATATGAATACTTTGAAAGCATGGGGTTCCCAGATTTAATCAAAGAAATTAAAAAGATTGATGACCATACTGTTGTATTTCAATTAAACCATCCAGAAGCCCCTTTCTTAGCTGATTTAGCAATGTCATTTGCTTCCATTTTATCAGCTGAATATGCCGATGCTATGCTTAAAAATGGCACACCCGAAAAAGTTGATTTAGTCCCCATTGGCACAGGGCCGTTTACTTTTGTTCAATACCAAAAAGATTCAAGAATTCTTTATAAAGCCAATCCCGATTATTTTGGACCTAAAGCCCAGCTTGATCGTTTAGTATTTTCAATTACACCAGATCCAGCAATTCGTTATGCCAAGTTACAAAAAGGAGAATGTCATGCGATGCCATATCCAAATGTAGCTGATATTGAACGAATGAAATCTGACAAGAATATTGTTGTTAAAGAAATGGCTGGAGTTAATATTGGTTATTTAGCCTATAATATGGATAAGCCACCACTTGATAACTTGCAAGTTCGTCAAGCATTAAATATGGCCGTGAACAAAGATGCGATTATAAAAGCTGTTTTTCAGGGTGCGGCAGAACCCGCTAAAAACTTTATTCCACCATCAATGTGGGGTTATAACGATGAAGTAAAAGATTATCCTTATGATCCAGAACAAGCAAAAGAGTTATTAAAATCAGCGGGATTAGAGAAAGGGTTTACTATCAATTTATGGGCAATGCCTGTGCAACGTCCATATAACCCTAATGCACGCCGTATGGCTGAAATGATTCAAGCTGATTGGGCTAAAATTGGTGTAACAGCTAAAATTGTGAGTTATGAATGGGGAGAATATTTATCTCGTATTCGTGATGGTGAACATGATGCAGTACTAATGGGATGGTCGGGAGATAATGGTGACCCTGATAATTTTTATTCTGTTTTAATGAGTTGTGATGCAGTTAAAGCAGGTTCAAACTATTCACACTGGTGTTATAAACCATTTGATGATTTATTACAGCAAGCTCGCGTTGAGCCTAATCATGAAAAAAGGGTTGAGCTTTACAAACAAGCACAAGTTGAGATGCATAACCAAGCGCCTGCACTAATGATTGCTCATTCAATGATTTATCTACCGATACGTAAAGAGGTTAAAGGTTATATTATGGCTCCTTTAGCATTACATAATTTTAACCAAGTTACGCTTGAAAAATAACATTCCTTGCGATTAACCACATAGGTGGTTAATCGCTACATTAGGTTTGATTGAGTACTATAAATATATTTATATAAAATTATCTATTTTATAAACGATAGTTTAGAAGCAATATTTAAGAGCCACTACATGTTTCAATTTATTTTAAAACGGTTAGGTGTACTTATCCCGACTTTTATCAGCATTACACTGCTGACTTTTATTTTCGTTCACCTTATTCCTGGCGATCCGATTACGATACTTGCAGGAGAGCGAGGTTTAACACCAGAACGCCATGCAGAACTAATAACACAATTTGGTTTAGACAAGCCCCTGTATGAGCAATATTTTCAATACATTATAGGTATGTTTCATGGCGATTTAGGCATCTCTTTTAAAAGCCAAATCCCAGTATGGGATGAATTTGTACCCCGATTTAAAGCAACTTTTGAGCTTGGATTTTGCGCGATGTTGTTTGCAACTAGTTTTGGGATTCCAATTGGCGTGCTTGCAGCAGTAAAACGCGGATCAATATTTGATCACACAGCTATCGGGTTGTCTTTAACGGGTTATTCCATGCCAATTTTTTGGTGGGGAATGATGCTCATTACGTTAGTTTCTGTGCATTTAAATTTAACGCCAGTATCAGGTCGTGTTAGTGATATGCTTTTCTTAGATGAAAGTAAACCTTTAACCGGATTTATGTTAGTTGATACTTTATTATGGGGTGAAAAAGAAGATTTTATAGACGCAGTTACTCACTTAATTTTACCTACCATTGTATTAGGTACCATTCCATTAGCGGTTATTGTCCGCATGACCCGTTCTTCTATGTTAGAAGTGTTGAGTGAGGATTATATTCGAACAGCACGAGCTAAAGGCGTTAGTCGAATACGAATCATCCTTATTCATGCATTACGCAATGCGATGATCCCTGTGATGACTGTCATCGGTTTACAAGTTGGTACAATGCTTGCTGGTGCAATACTGACCGAAACAGTCTTTTCATGGCCAGGAATTGGTCGTTGGTTAATTGAAGCGCTACAACGTCGAGATTACCCCGTAGTACAAAGTGGTGTTTTACTTGTTGCGGTCATGATTATTTTGGTGAATTTATTAGTTGATATGTTGTACAGCGTTATCAATCCGCGTATTAGGCATAAATAAGAGTGTGTTTACAAATGAATAAACAGGTTATTACTGAATCGACCAATACGAAAGACATCAGTTTGGTTGAACCTAAGCCATTAACGCCTATGCGTGAATTCTGGTTTTATTTTTCAAAAAATAAAGGTGCTGTCGTTGGATTAGCCTTTATTATTATTGTTGTTTTACTTGCTGTTTTTGCTAATTTAGTTGCACCACATTCTCCTTCTGAACAATTTAGAGATGCTTTATTAGCACCACCTGTTTGGATGAAAGATGGTAGCTGGCAATTTATATTAGGGACAGATGATGTGGGGAGAGATATCTTATCGAGGCTCATTTATGGTGCCCGCTTATCTTTATTGGTTGGTTGCTTGGTCGTCATCATCTCATTGATTTTAGGAATTTCAGTGGGATTGATTGCGGGTTATGTAGGTGGTTTTTTAGACAACATCATTATGCGTGCTGTCGATATCATGCTTGCTTTACCCAGTTTACTGCTTGCACTTGTTTTAGTCGCGATATTTGGTCCATCGATTGTGAATGCCTCAATCGCATTAGCTTTTGTTGCATTACCCCATTATATCCGCCTAACCCGCGGAGCGGCGATTGCTGAAATTAATAAAGACTATGTAATTGCTTCCCGAGTTGCTGGGGCAGGTGCTTTACGGCAGATGTTTATAAATATTCTGCCAAACTGTTTAGCACCATTAATTGTGCAAGCTTCATTAGGATTTTCAAATGCGATTTTAGATATGGCGGCATTAGGTTTTTTAGGAATGGGGGCACAGCCACCGATCCCAGAATGGGGAACAATGCTTGCTGACGTATTGCAATTTGCACAATCTGCATGGTGGGTAGTTACCTTTCCGGGCTTAGTAATTTTAATGACAGTGTTAGCTTTCAACTTAATGGGAGATGGTTTGCGAGACGCACTTGATCCTAAATTGAAGCAGTAATGGAGATACAGTCATGGCACTATTAGAAGTAAAAGAATTATCTGTTCAATTTGGTGGATTTAAAGCGGTAGACCACATTAGTTATGACGTTGAACAAGGACAAGTTGTTGGTATTGTGGGTGAATCAGGCTCAGGCAAGTCAGTGAGTTCACTCGCCATAATGGGGCTAATTGATTTACCGGGTAAAGTCAATGCCAATGCATTACATTTTGATGGTAAAGACCTGCAACAGATCTCAACCAAAATGCGTCGTAAAATTGTGGGTGCAGATGTGGCAATGATCTTTCAAGATCCGATGACAAGCTTAAACCCATGTTTTACCATAGGCTACCAAATCATTGAAACATTAAAAATTCACCAAGGTGGCAGTAAAAAGGCACTCAAAGCAAGAGCGATTGAACTGCTTAAATTAGTGGGTATTGCTGATGCGGAAAATCGATTAAATGTTTATCCGCATCAGTTATCTGGTGGAATGAGCCAACGCGTCATGATCGCAATAGCCATTGCATGTAACCCAAAGCTCTTAATTGCTGATGAACCAACAACTGCGCTTGATGTTACAATTCAAGGGCAAATTATCGAGTTATTGCTAGAGTTGCAACGCAAAAATAACATGGCATTAGTTCTTATTACGCATGACTTAGCGTTAGTTTCTGAAGCGGCACAAAAAATTATTGTGATGTATGCTGGACAAGTTGTTGAAATAGGTGATGCTGAAATCATCTTTAAAAAACCATTACATCCTTACACACAAGCATTATTACGCTCGCTGCCAGAATTTACGCAAGACAAAGAACGATTAGCATCGTTATCGGGTGTCGTACCAGGAAAATATGATCGGCCAACAGGCTGTTTACTCAATCCACGTTGCCCTTATGCTACTGAACGCTGTTATATCGAAGAACCTGCATTAATGAGTTATTCTACAACTAGAAAAGTAAAATGCCATTATCCATTATCAAGCGAAGGACTACCACAATATGAACAATAATATGGAAAATAAAGAATTACTGCTTGATGCTCGAAACTTGACAAAATATTATCATGTTAAAACGGGGCTCTTTTCTGAAGCTAAACAAGTTAAAGCTGTTGATGGGGTATCTTTTACATTAGGTAAAGCCAAAACACTGGCGATTGTTGGTGAATCGGGTTGTGGTAAATCCTCATTAGCAAGATTATTGACCATGATCGAAAAACCCACATCAGGAGAACTTTATTTTAAAGATCAGAATCTATTGGATGATGATCTGCAAGCTAAAAAATTGCGTCGCCAAAAGATCCAAATTGTTTTCCAAAATCCATACTCATCACTCAATCCACGCAAGAAAATCGGTTCCATATTAGAAGAACCGCTAATTATCAATACCGATTTAACAGCAAATGATCGTAAAGCAAAAGTACTATCAATGATGAAAAAAGTTGGGTTAAAAGAAGAGTTTTATAATCGTTATCCACATATGTTTTCAGGAGGACAACGTCAACGCATTGCTATCGCAAGAGGTTTAATGCTTGATCCTGAAATAGTGGTTGCTGATGAGCCCGTTTCAGCACTAGATGTTTCTGTGCGTGCACAAGTGCTAAATCTGATGATGGATCTACAGCAAGATCTAGGTTTATCTTATGTTTTTATTTCTCATGACCTTTCGGTTGTTGAACATATTGCTGATGACGTAATGGTGATGTATTTAGGGCGCTGCGTTGAACAAGGGCGGAAAGATGAAATCTATCGTAACCCTGAACATCCATACACTCAAGCGCTATTATCAGCAACACCAAGATTAAATCCAGATCTTAGGCGAGATAGAATCAAATTAGAAGGGGAATTACCAAGTCCTCTTAATCCTCCTTTGGGTTGTGCTTTTAATGCTCGGTGCCGTTTAGCATTTCCACGTTGCACAATTGAACAACCGCAACTTATTAATTATAACGAACATAAAATTGCTTGTTTCTGTATAGAGGAAAAAAATAATAATGGATAATAAAAGTGACAGTTAATTCTGTCACTAAATTCTATAATAAACCTACTTATTGTATTTTTCTTACTTACATAGAAATTGCCGATTGTTATATGTGAATGCCAAATCGATTAAAAAATATTGCCTCAAACTTATTAAGTAATAATGCTGAGAGCTGGATGAGTAAAACAAGCTCAATCTTTAAAACTTTTTACTACGCAATTTATTCCACACTCAATACCTAGTGATACGGCAACATAAACATAATACAATAGTAAAAATTAAAAAATAGCAATTGATTATAAAAACAGCCCAAACTAACAAAGCTTGGGCTGTTTGCTTAATCACGCTTTAAACGTGATCCAAGGTTTAAGTTTTACCACAGACTGAATTAGATCAGCATTTTCTTGCGATTCGATTACAGGCGTAATCGGTTTATAGGCCGCAGGAGCTTCTTCACGTAGACGTTCCTCTTTTAAGGTAACACATTGCCATGGCAAATTAACTTTATCAGACACCACTTTTTTGCTACGCATTGATTGCCGTCTTTCAGCTCTACCCGCACCATGCGAGCAAGACCATAACCAATCTGAGTTCCCTTTGCCAACCGCCACATAAGAGTAATCGCCCATCGAGCCAGGAATTAATACGATTTCCCCTTGGTTAGCCGGCGTTGCCCCTTTGCGGTGAATATTCATGCCATGCTCAGGTAAAATAATATTATGCGAAATATCCACGATTAACTGGCTATTATCGTGTTTAAAAATCGCCATGAATTCTTTACGTATCAATTCAGTGATAACAATTCGATTGATCCAAGCATAACGTGCAGCAACGCCCATAGCTTGTAAGTAATTTTCAGCATTATCATCGGCCAAACCAAATAATCCTGATGTTGGATATTTTTCGTTTACTGGCCATAATTCTTTGGCTTTATCTTGCCAACGCTTGCCAATATAAAATCCCACATCCCGTGAACCAGTATGAATCATTATCACAACAGCATCTTTCTTTAGCCCCATTTGATAAGCTAAGTGTCGATCAAGGATTTCATCAACAATTTGTAACTCAACAAAATGGTTACCTGAACCAACGGTACCTAAGCTTGCTGGGCGGATAATACTGCGTGACTCAAAAAAGGCCTCTGGCGCGTATTTGCTATCGGCAGTGATTAACGACTGTCCTGATATTTGATTAATTTCGGCAAGTAATCGCTTAACATTAACCTCTTGCCACAAATCTTGTTGTGGTAATGCTGCAATCCATTCTGCGATTCCTTGATCAAACAACGCTTGAAAAGATTGTGGTGTAACAGGAACATCTCGCTCATCTTGCAGTAATACACGTTTTAGTTGCGCAATAATTGCTGATTTTTGGTCATGCACTTGATCATAGCTTAAGCCTGTTGTTAAAAGGCGCATACCACAGTTAATATCAGTGCCAATAGCTGCTGGAATAATTAAATCTTCCGTTGTTGCCACAATACTGCCCACTGGCGCAATTGCACCTGGGTGAAAATCGGGAGTAGCTCGAGCGGCACACACGTGTCCTAAGCTATTAGGTACCTTGACCGATGCAAAATCCAGTAACTGCTTGACAGCTTTTTCTTCTAAAGGTAAAGCCTGCGGTAATAAAACTTGAGCGGTCGTATTTTGTTGATTAAAAGTATAAATATCATTATAAAAATGACTTTCAATCCCTAGTCGGGATAAACGTTTTTGTAAACGGGTAAATGTAGACATCATTGCCACCTAGAAAACAATAAAAAACGGTCTCCTCTGTTGAGAAGATAATTACTGTTTTCCTGCAGCAGCACGATTCAGGAAAGCGAGCGCATTCTATACAAAAAATATTTAGCTGTAAAGGTAAAAATATTGATATTTAATAAACAATATATTAGCATCATAGGGTTTCATATCAGTATTAAATCAAAACATAAAATTTAAATGGGAAAATAATGAATTATTATGGGTATGGGGAAAAGTTATGGTAACACCGTACAAATCTGAAAAAGAATTGTTAGAGCATTTTGGTTGTTATGAAATGGTAACACCATGCAAATCTGAAAAAGAGTTGTTAGAGCATTTTGGTTGTTATGGATTTGAAAAACAACTCAATTTTGATGAAAAAATTGGCGATAGCAATTGGAAAATAGATATTAATCAAGGTGTTATTTATTTTGATGATAATATAACCTTTTCTATTCAATTATTAGGTACTTTTTCTTTATCTTCTGAAACATGGCTTTGGTCCTGGAATAATGAAGCATCGCAGTTGCCCATATCGGTTATTGAACAAGCGTTGAGTTTAAAAAGCTACGGTGAAAAAAATAATATTAATTTATTCACTACTGCTCAATTTGACACTACACAACAAGAGTTATACAAAATTGGGGTAATTGCTACAGGAATGTTTAACACAGATGGGTATTATCTTGCTGATTTTGGGCAAGGAATAGCATTGGTAACCATAAAAAAAGATCATATTAACTCAGAAAATAATAACCAGAATAAAACCTCTAAAATTTTGCCAAAATTTATAAAAAATCTGTTTGGTCGTTCTTCATCTGAAAGTGATAACCATGAGCAGAAAAATAATCAAAACCAAATTTTTGAAATATTTTCTCAATTTATTTCAAACTTTGATGTGGATCATTATCAGGCGCTTAAATACTATCTAATTGCTAAAGATTATCAAGTCAAACCAAGCAATTTGACAGCTCAAACAGAGCTTGTTGCAATAAAAGGTGAGCAAAGAATAATTGCTAAATTTGATGAACAATCTCGTTTAATTAGTTTAAATGTATAAATATAGTTGTCAGTAAAAATCTTTGCATTTATGGGATAGATGTTACCGATACATTGATTAAGGTTTATTAACCATATCCCAATTTAAACCAAACTTGGCCAAATATTTTTTTAATCGATCGGCATCATTGCTACGTTGTTTTTTTATGCGAGACACGGCGAACAATAGTCTGCCTGCTTCAGATAAACAGCTACTTTTTTGGCAGATTTCGATTACCTTTTCCAATTGGTAGCGATCAAATTCATCTATTTCTAATGGAATTAAAGGATCATCTGACTTGAGTTTCCCCCAGTTTTGTTTTAAACGCAAGATTTCCTTTTCTACTTGTTCCAACGTAATATTGGCTTGTGGTGCTAACGTTGCCATTCGAATAATCGAGCTATTCAATTCACGGAAGTTGCCCAACCATAAGGCTTCTGGAGAGGTAGCAAAGGCTAAATAAGCACGCCTTGATTGTTGATTAAAACGTGGCATAATGCCATATTCTTTAGCATAACGCGCCAATTCATAATCAATATTCGGTTCGATATCTTCTTTCCGTTCGGCTAAACTCGGCAGTTGATAACTCCACAAATTGATTCTGGTAAACAGATCTTCACGAAATTCGCCATTCACAATAGCCAATTTAAGATCTTTATTAGTTCCAGCTATTAATTGAAAATCACTCTGAATCGGTTTATCACTACCAAATGGATAAAATTGTTTCTCTTCGATAGCTTTTAATAGCATTGCTTGTTCATCAAGCCCAAGTTCACCAATTTCATCTAAAAATAATACTCCCCCGTCCGCATTTTTAAGTAATCCGCTACGAGCGGAATTTGCACCGGTAAATGCGCCTTTGACATGGCCAAATAAGGTTGACATTGCACTATCACCTCGTAAGGTGGCGCAGTTAATTTCGACAAATTGACCGTTAATTTGATGATTAGTGTGTTTTAGTAAATAAATTTGTTTAGCTAAAAATGATTTACCAGCACCAGTTGGCCCACACAATAAAATAGGAGCATGTGATCGGCTGGCAACCTGTTCTATTTCAGCAATTAATTGATTAAATTGTTGGTTACGAGTAGCGATACCAGATTTTAACAGATCCGTTGCTTGAATGGCATATTGTTGAAAACGGGTTAGGATTTTATCATAACGACGCAAATTCAAATCGATGATATTCATTTTACCACAAGGTACTTGCGCAATGAGATCGGCTTCCGCTAAGTTATATTTTTTTTCCATTATCTCCTTTTTGGATGGTGGAGACATTTGTAATAATTTAGCTGGATAATAGCGCGATTCTGCTAGCAAAAACCAACAAATCTGTGCAACATGCGTACCAGTTGTGATATGCAAATAATACTCTTCTTGTTCTGAATTAAATGAGTAGTTTTTCGAAATATCAAAAAGGCAGGTATAAACTTGTTCAAAATCCCATGGATCATCTATATTTACTGCAATTGGCCTTACTTCAATTTGTGGTGATAAAATTTTAATATCTTTAACAACTTCACAAAGCAGATGATAATCGTTTTGATAATAGAGTAATTCAAATCGAGTTAGTGGTAGATCAGATCGATGACATAAATCAATAGTCGGTCGCCATTGTAACCATCGCCGTTTACCTTTACTACGTTGATCCAGTACATTTCCTAAAAAACCAAATACTACATTCTTTTTCATTTTTATAAATATTTATAACTT
>NZ_LZGX01000030.1:0-9249 GCF_001690825.1 Gilliamella sp. Fer1-1 | reverse complement strand
TAAACCAAAAATCTTAATTAAAATTAAAGCCACAATGATTGTTTTAAATAGAGATAATGGAAAAAATAATAATGAATATAGCTAAAAAGCATCTTAAAACAATTGTGTGTACAATATACCTATTGCAATTTACAACAGTAAGTTATGCTATTTTATCTGCTCAAACAGCCCAGACCATTGAAGGAAGCAAACCGAGATTAACTGACAAAATTGAGGCGCATATTGATGATTTTGACCTTTTTGGCTTAACTATTGATAGCAAGAATTATTATGGCAATGAAATAAGCCGTGCTACATTACCCATTAGCTATCCATTTAAAAACCGCATAAAGCTAGCCCCACTAAAACAACCAAATAACGAGCAATATATAGATATTGATGGTGATGAACTAGATTATCTTGGCATAAAAGAAAAAGTAAAAATGATCTGGTATTACACAAATTCATCAAATCAATTAACTGAATTTACGCCAACAGACGAAGAGACATTTTGTTCATTAACGCAGAAAGGACAATTAGCGCCTTATAAAGTAAAAATATCCGCTGATTTAACATTATTTTCAAAGTATGGTGAACCTAAGGCTAATGAATATCCAAATGGCAATATACTCACTCACCCGTCAAAAATTTATACCATATTAGAAGACACAGGTATATGTTATGCAAAACCTGAGCTTGCCCCCACACAAGCAGCAGTTAGTGCAAGAAATGAATGGAATAAAAACTATGGCTTCTTAATTCAATCTAATATCGATGCAAGCAAAAACTTCCCGACAACCGCTTTTTATGGTGCAAAATTTGATCTCTTATTAGCAAAAAATGGGCTTGCTCAACATTACATTTGGAAGATCGTAAAAGGAGATAAACTTGTGACTATTTCTAGCAATGCTGATACTGTGACGGTCATATTTAACACTGTAGAAGTGATGAACACTAAAGTGGTCTGGGATCTTATTATGAACTCTGATAACGGATATACCGTTATCATTCAAGGAAAAAATAAAGTTACTGGTAAGACCATTGAGTACCCATTTACTATTACCAAATGGTTCAGTGGCTGGGATAAAAACCTAATTGGCCAACCAAGAGCCAATAGAGGAAGTGCAGAACAAATAGTTTCAGGATGCAAAGAATTAAACGGCAATTATCGCATAAGCTATGCAAATGAGGTAAGCAATGCTCCAAAAGGTAGAAATGCAAGATTTACCCGAGAAATAGGCACATTATTAGGTGAATGGGGCGATCCAAACCAAAATGCTTATCCTAATTCTTGGGCAGCAGCGCCAAACCAAGGTAACATTTATAGGCGCATCTGGCTGTATGATACGAATGAAAAAGAATATTGTGATCTACATACTTACAATGCTATATATCACTGCCGAGGAGAAAGTGAATACAAAAATGGTATCTGCACCGCTATTAAATAAATACCTCAATTCAATCATCTAAAAGGTTTAATTTATAACATTCAAGTATTCAGAAAATATTGAACATTCTCTATCAAAGCAGAAAAACAATTAGTTGAGTTTACACCAATATCGACCGATACATTCTGCTTACTATCACAAAAAGGTATGTACAGTCTGTATAAATATCAAGTTATCTGCCGATTTAGTTTTGTTTTCAAAATACGGACTTCCAAATAATAATAAATATCCCAACGAATCTATCATTACACAACCATGCAAAGAGGTATACCATCTTGAAAGACACCGCCTTTTGTTAAGCTATCCTAGAATTAGCACCACTTGACGCAGTAAATAGTGAGGAAAACTAATGGGATAATAAATAAGTTTTTTAATTCAATCGAACAAACACTCAACAAAAACTTCCAAGCCACAACTTTTTACAGTACTAAATTTGACTTACTTCTGGCTTAAAATGGGCTTGCTAAAAGCTATATTGTATCAATAAAACGAGGTAACGATCTGGTTACAAGCGCTAATAACAACGATGTAGTAACAGTGTTATTCAATACCAAAAATGCACTTGACCCAAAAAAGCTTGGCAATATATTGTTGGTTCTAACAATGATTATTGTGATTGACATACCTATAATGTTAAGTACCATTGTCGAAGAGAATCTGAAAACAAAAATGGATTATGTATAGCTATATAGTAACACCTTAATCGTTTTTCCTAGATTCAAGAACTACCTATTCATAGGAAATTCTTATCGTTGAGATATTTTCACTTTTTCCACTTATATCTATCTTTACTCTTTTTTTAACAAAAAGCTGAATTTACATTTTAAAACTAACACGCTTGATTTTAGTTAAAAAAATCCACGTTGTTGATTAATAAATACACTATATATAGTAATAAACTTATTAATAGGCACTATATATTGTATATTTTGATAATTATCAATTATTATACCTTACGATAAATTTTACAATTTAAGTGGATAGAAAGAATGAATAAATCAATACTAGTAACCAAACGAGATGGAAATAAAGAACCAATCAATCTCGACAAAATTCATCGAGTCATTGCGTGGGCAGCCGAAGGGCTAGAAAATGTTTCCGTTTCTCAAGTTGAATTACGTTCTCATATCCAATTTTATGATGGAATTAGAACATCAGACATCCATGAAACAATTATACGTGCAGCCGCTGACCTGATTTCACAACAATCCCCTGATTACCAGTATTTAGCAGCACGCTTAGCGATTTTTCATTTACGTAAAAAAGCTTATAACCAATTTACACCACCTGCACTTTACGAACACGTGAAAAAAATGGTTGGTAGTGAGCATTACGACAAGCATCTACTTGAAGATTATACGCAAGCGGAGTTTGAACAAATGGATAAGTTTGTTGACCACTGGCGTGATATGTCGTTTTCCTATGCAGCGGTTAAACAGCTTGAAGGTAAATATTTGGTTCAAAATCGCGTTACTGGAGAGATTTATGAAAGCGCGCAATTTTTATATATTTTAGTTGCGGCTTGTTTATTTGCCAATTATCCGAAAGAAACACGCCTTAACTATATTAAACGCTTTTATGATGCGGTATCTACCTTTAAAATTTCATTGCCAACACCAATTATGGCAGGGGTTCGTACACCTACTCGCCAATTTAGCTCTTGTGTATTAATTGAGTGTGATGATAGCCTAGATTCTATCAATGCAACGGCAAGTGCGATTGTTAAATATGTATCACAACGAGCTGGAATTGGCATAAATGCGGGGCGAATTCGTGCTTTAGGCAGTTCAATTCGTGGTGGTGAAGCTTTCCACACTGGTTGTATTCCATTTTATAAATATTTTCAAACTGCTGTTAAATCATGCTCACAAGGCGGGGTACGTGGCGGTGCAGCAACCATTTTTTACCCAATTTGGCATTTAGAAGTCGAAAGTTTACTGGTTTTACGTAATAATCGTGGTGTTGAAGAAAACCGTGTACGCCATTTAGATTATGGCGTACAAATCAACAAACTAATGTATCAACGCTTAATTAAAAATGAAAACATTACGCTATTTAGTCCATCAGACGTACCAGGGCTTTATGATGCTTTCTTTGCCGATCAAGATAAATTTGAAACGCTTTATCACCAATATGAACAAGATGTAAATATTCGTAAACGCGTGGTTAAATCCGTTGAACTCTTTGCATTACTAATGCAAGAACGCGCATCAACAGGGCGAATTTATATTCAAAACGTTGATCATTGCAATACGCACAGCCCATTTAATGCTCAAGTAGCGCCAGTTCATCAGTCTAATTTATGTATGGAAATTGCGCTACCAACTAAACCGCTTAATAATGTTAATGATGAAAAAGGTGAAATTGCGCTTTGCACATTATCTGCCTTTAACCTTGGCAAAATTGAATCATTAGATGACTTTGAAGAACTTGCTGATTTAACAGTACGCGCACTTGATTCACTACTAGATTACCAAAACTATCCAGTTCCTGCGGCGCGAAACTCTTCAATCAACCGTCGGACATTAGGAATTGGTGTAATTAATTATGCTTATTATTTAGCAAAACATGGGGTTAAATATTCCGATGGCAGCGCCAACAATTTAACTCATCGTACTTTTGAAGCCATGCAGTATTATTTGTTAAAAGCATCAAATAACCTTGCTAAAGAAAAGGGGGCGTGCCCACTATTTAACGAAACAACTTATGCTCAAGGTATTTTACCAATCGATACTTACAAAAAAGATTTAGATACTATCACTAAAGAACCATTGCACTATGATTGGGAATCACTACGAGAATCGATTAAAACTTATGGACTGCGTAATTCCACGTTATCAGCACTCATGCCATCTGAAACCTCGTCGCAAATTTCCAATGCAACAAATGGTATTGAACCACCACGTGGTTTTATAAGTGTGAAAGCCTCTAAAGATGGTATTTTAAAACAAGTGGTACCTGACTATAAAAATCTAAAAAACTTTTACGAACTACTTTGGCAACTCCCTAATAATACTGGATATTTACAATTAGTGGGGATCATGCAGAAATTTATAGATCAATCTATTTCGGCGAACACTAATTATGATCCAACCAAATTCCCGAATGATAAAGTTCCGATGAAACAACTATTAGCTGATTTACTCACGGCTTACAAATATGGTGTCAAAACCCTTTATTATCATAATACACGTGATGGCGCTGAAGATATTCAAGGCGATATTGAATTTAAAGCAAGTGATGATGGTTGTGAAGGCGGAGCGTGCAAAATCTAATTGCCTCATTCAGCACTAAAATAAAAGTATAGGATAACTGAGCGGTTATCCTATACTATTCCTATTTTTCTTTTTGTTTAAAGAAAAATTACCCAATTTCGTTAGGAGTTCGATTATGAGTATGAATTACAGCACCTTCTCACACGTCCACAATGATCAACTAAAAGAGCCAATGTTTCTTGGACAACCGGTAAATGTTGCTCGTTATGATCAACAAAAATACGAAATGTTTGAAAAATTAATTGAAAAACAACTGTCCTTTTTTTGGCGCCCTGAAGAAGTTGATATCTCTCAAGACCGAATTGATTATGCTGCATTACCAGAGCATGAAAAGCATATTTTTATTAGTAACTTAAAATATCAAACGTTGCTTGATTCCATTCAAGGACGTAGCCCCAATGTTGCATTATTACCACTTATTTCAATTCCAGAGCTTGAAACATGGGTTGAAACGTGGTCATTTTCAGAAACGATACATTCTCGATCATACACACATATTATTCGTAATATTGTTAACGATCCTTCTGTTGTTTTTGATGATATTGTCACGAATAAAGAAATTCAAAAACGTGCTGGTGATATTGCAGGTTATTATGACGATCTTATCAGCTATGCCAGCTATTACAATCTACTTGGCGAAGGTAAACACAATGTTAATGATAAAACCATCACCATTAGCTTACGAGAACTCAAAAAGAAATTATATCTTTGTTTAATGAGTGTAAATGCGCTTGAAGCCATCCGCTTTTATGTCAGTTTTGCTTGCTCATTTGCTTTTGCTGAACGTGAGCTAATGGAAGGCAACGCAAAAATTATCAAACTTATAGCACGTGACGAAGCCCTACATCTAACCGGCACACAATTTATGATCAACACATTGCGCAGTGGTGAAGATGATCCTGACATGGCCGAAATTGCCAAAGAGTGCGAACAAGATTGTTATAACCTATTTTTACAAGCAGCTAACCAAGAAAAAGAATGGGCCGAATACCTGTTTGAGGGTGGTTCAATGATCGGTTTAAATAAAGATATCTTATGCCAATATGTCGAATATATCACAAATATTCGCATGCAAGCAGTGGGGCTAAAACTACCATTTGATACTAAATCAAACCCAATTCCATGGATCAATAACTGGCTCGTATCTGATAATGTCCAAGTAGCTCCACAAGAAGCGGAAATGAGTTCTTATTTAGTTGGACAAATTGATTCTGAAATTAATGAAGATGATTTAAGTGATTTCAAATTATAATTTTTATATTGAAACGTTCACTTACCCCGAAATACCTTAACAAAAAAGAGCATCTTATTGCTCTTTTTTGTTATTAAACAACTAACACATCCCAAATTATAATAAACTACAACTTGACAATAACACTAAATCGAGTAAGGATATTTATAAAGCCTGTTTCCTAAAAAGCCACATTTGGCAACAACTATGGAAACAAATATTGTGTGTTGATTTTAAGTAATTATTGTTTCAGTATTGTCATCAACAAAGCATTTGCAAAACAGAAATTTGTTGGAACAATATTGTTGCTGAAAGCTTTTTATACGCTCAAAACATTTGTTATTTATAAGTATTATTACTTTTAACATGAAAGTAAACCAATAACAATCAAATCAAAAATAGAGAGATTTTACGCGTATTTTTTCAACCAATGCTTAGATATCACAACAGTGTTAGCAATAAAATGACCAAAATAGGTAATAGTACAGGAAGCTTTATCTGATATTTTAGTAAAAATAACCTTAAGCAAGGTATTTTAGCGGAAATAATAATCAACAGCCGATTTAATCGAGAATATCAAATAAAGACAACTAAACAATCAACTTGCACCAAATCAAACTAACCTATTTTGTCTATAAATAACATGAGGTCATATTGAAATATAAATAAGAATTCAAAGGATAGATTTATGAATTGGATAATAGCAAAATCCGTTACTAGTCCCTCGGAATCATCAAAAGTAATCACAAAAGTCAGAGCGGGATTGAGGCCATCGCAAAAAATTTTGATTCGAAGAATACCGGTTAATTTACTACTATTTAGAGTGGGGCATTTTTGGGTTGAATTTTTGCATGAAGACGAATCAGAAATAGATGAAGTAATGAAAAATTCACGTGAAAGGGGATTAAAAGAAAAAGATCTTGTTGATGACGATGAAAATCCATTACAAAGCTCAAGTAAAGCCAACGGATTTCGGGAAAGTTATGGTTGGTATCCTGCCGGTTTTCCTTTTCAACCTATGAATATTTTTAATGGTAAAAATATCATTTCTAGCGATGGTACTTTAAATGGTGACCACCCCAAAAGGCGAAAGAAAGATCATAACAAAGAATTAACTGAATTAACGCCAACAAAAGACCGAAATGCAGGGCGCAAAAAAAATAATAATGACCATTCTTGCCGAGCCTTTGATCCGCATCAAAATGGCCATTTCCATGTGGAGAAAATCAATTTTACAACATCACCTTATTTGTTGCCCAACGATACGCGAAATGAAGAGCAGATATTTGATGAAATTAGGCAATTTGCCGAAGAATTTGATGCAATACAACCGGATGGGACACATGAAGAATGGAGCTGGGCCGGTGACAGTTATAAGGAAACCAATTGCCATACTTTTTTGTTTTTATTATTAGCCACCTGTAATTTAGCTGATCCTGATTGTATTGGGTTAAAGCAAGATAGGCATTTTATCCGTTATAAAAGATCTTTAGATCAGCGTAATAAAAAAGCAAAAGACAAAACTAAAAAACGAATTAAATTAGTACAAAAATTATCAGACATATCCAGAAAAGCAAAGTCGGAATAATGTAACAAGTAAACCTAAATTTAAAGGAGTTAATAATGACATGAGACATCTAATAAAAATATGTTTATTTTCTTTTGTTTTATGGATAGCAACTTTTCAATCTGTTTTAGCCGAGGTAAAAATGCAAGACCAACAAGCACAACTAGTCAAAAAATTAAAAGTACAGGGCATTATGCCCAATAAAGTCTATTTTCAACGTGATTTTATGCTTGTTTTGGATAATGAAGATAGTTACCCAGAAAAAGATTTATCCACATCGGTAATGGGTTTAGAAAACCATCCTGATATGTATGAAATCGCAATTCAAAATATTGCACAGGTCAAATTAAATCAAAACTACCAATATAGTGAGATATGGCAACGGGAGCGCAATATTATTGAAATATTATATCCGAATGATGCTTTTCAATCGTTAGAAGATGGTGTTTATTTTTATACATTAGATGAGCATAAACAATTACAACAACACGCTTCATTTGAAGACGTTTTTGAATTACCTTGCTATCTGCGGGTGGAAAAAAAGCACGGTATTGTGATCAGTATTCAAAAAAGACCTTTAGTTGCAATGACGCATTATCGTTATGATTATTGGGACAATAAGAACATAAAACAGCTTAATCTTGATATGTATGATAACAATCATAATATTATTTATACCTCTGAAGTCTTTTTTGATGAAAATACGGGGCTAATGACTCAATCAACCAGAAAAAACCCGATAACGGGGCGCTATTCAATTGAGAATTATATTAGAGAGGTTAATCTTTATAGCATTGAGGACTACTTTGATAAGCAAGGTATAAAAACCAATCATGTCATTCATCATAATCAGTCTTTAATACATGCCGAAAACCAAATACTTAATAAAGCAGGTCAAGTTATAAAAACGAAAAATAGGGAGCCTGAAGAAATCTTTGATTTTGAAAAAGATTTACCTGAACCCTACCCTTACAATAAATTAATGATAAATGTAAAAAAAGCCCATATGTTATTTACGGATTCGTTGTTTGAACAGGGGCTGGATGATAATAGTCAATACGATAGTGAGGCAAAACAACGCGTCGAATATTTAGGTATTAAACCTAAGCAAGTTTATTACCACCAATTACCTTTTCCGGGTTTTATGGCAGAGCGATATAAAAACTTTCCACATCAAGCTCCATTAACTTTAATTCAAGCAGAGAACCAATCGCCCAATAATAAATACAGTGATTTAATCGAAATAGAAATGGGTGATAATTATCAATACAAAAAAATTAATAAAACAAAATGGTTACAAACTCCGCTCACATTCCCCTTAGCGCAATTTAAACCATTAGAAAATGGTGTTTATTTTTATGTATTGGGCGATAAAAACCAGTTAACGCCATTAGAGAGTGTTGAGCAAGCAGTAAGCTTACCGACTTATATCCGTGTTGAAAAAGAAATGGGTAAAATCATTTCGATAGTAAAAAAAACACGAATGCAGTGGCTAACAACCGAATTTGCATACAAAAAAAACACCCCTGTTCGCAGTACATTAACCGTGCTTGAAAGCCATTTAGTGCCTAAATTAGTTATAGAAACAGAGTATGAAAAAGGCAGTTATTTTCCCTCATCTCAAATCATTAAAGATGCCCAAGGGAATACGATTAGGACATTCAAACTGTTAAAAAATAAGACAGTGTTTGCCATATTAGAGCGGTTTAATCAACAAGGTATTAAAACTAACCATATTGAAATATCCAC
>NZ_LZGX01000029.1:0-4882 GCF_001690825.1 Gilliamella sp. Fer1-1 | reverse complement strand
CTACGTTCATTTTGCTACTCCTTTGGGTTGAATTTGATGTAAAATAACCCGATTTATTGCAAAATACAATAGGCAAAATATGTTATGATAATAATTATTTCACCAGCAAAAACCTTAGATTACCAATCACCATTATTAACCTAAAATTATACGCTTCCTCAATTTATTAACTCAACTAAAACCCCCCTATAAAAAATTCAAAAATAGCGTCGACAATTTCAATAAATATTTCACGAATAGTAGGCCAAGCTTTGATATCGTGCATTTCTTGTTTATCTACGTTCATTTTGCTACTCCTTTGGGTTGAATTTGATGTAAAATAACCCGATTTATTGCAAAATACAATAGGCAAAATATGTTATGATAATAATTATTTCACCAGCAAAAACCTTAGATTACCAATCACCATTATTAACCTAAAATTATACGCTTCCTCAATTTATTAACTCAACTAAAACCCCCCTATAAAAAATTCAAAAATAGCGTCGACAATTTCAATAAATATTTCACGAATAGTAGGCCAAGCTTTGATATCGTGCATTTCTTGTTTATCTACGTTCATTTTGCTACTCCTTTGGGTTGAATTTGATGTAAAATAACCCGATTTATTGCAAAATACAATAGGCAAAATATGTTATGATAATAATTATTTCACCAGCAAAAACCTTAGATTACCAATCACCATTATTAACCTAAAATTATACGCTTCCTCAATTTATTAACTCAACTAAAACCCCCCTATAAAAAATTCAAAAATAGCGTCGACAATTTCAATAAATATTTCACGAATAGTAGGCCAAGCTTTGATATCGTGCATTTCTTGTTTATCTACGTTCATTTTGCTACTCCTTTGGGTTGAATTTGATGTAAAATAACCCGATTTATTGCAAAATACAATAGGCAAAATATGTTATGATAATAATTATTTCACCAGCAAAAACCTTAGATTACCAATCACCATTATTAACCTAAAATTATACGCTTCCTCAATTTATTAACTCAACTAAAACCCCCCTATAAAAAATTCAAAAATAGCGTCGACAATTTCAATAAATATTTCACGAATAGTAGGCCAAGCTTTGATATCGTGCATTTCTTGTTTATCTACGTTCATTTTGCTACTCCTTTGGGTTGAATTTGATGTAAAATAACCCGATTTATTGCAAAATACAATAGGCAAAATATGTTATGATAATAATTATTTCACCAGCAAAAACCTTAGATTACCAATCACCATTATTAACCTAAAATTATACGCTTCCTCAATTTATTAACTCAACTAAAACCCCCCTATAAAAAATTCAAAAATAGCGTCGACAATTTCAATAAATATTTCACGAATAGTAGGCCAAGCTTTGATATCGTGCATTTCTTGTTTATCTACGTTCATTTTGCTACTCCTTTGGGTTGAATTTGATGTAAAATAACCCGATTTATTGCAAAATACAATAGGCAAAATATGTTATGATAATAATTATTTCACCAGCAAAAACCTTAGATTACCAATCACCATTATTAACCCAAAATTATACGCTTCCTCAATTTATTGACTCAACTAAAACCCTTATACAAGATTGTCAAAAATTGAGTGTGGAGAATTTAGCCCAATTAATGTCTATCAGCCCCAAATTAGCTGAGCTTAATTATGAGCGTTTTCAAAATTGGCATAGTGATTTTAATCTTGAGAATGCAAGGCAAGCGATACTGGCTTTTAAAGGTGATGTTTACGAGGGCTTACATGTTGAAGATTTTAATGATAGTGATCTAAAATTTGCTCAATCACATCTACGGATTTTGTCAGGATTATATGGCTTATTACGACCACTTGATCTAATTCAGCCCTATCGCTTAGAAATGGGTATTCGCTTAAAAAACGGTAACCATGCTAATCTTTATCAATTTTGGGGAGAATCATTAACAAATAAACTTAATGACGAGTTGTTAAAATCATCACATCCCACATTAATTAATTTGGCATCAAACGAATATTTCAAAGCAATAAAAGCAAAACAGCTCAATGCTAAGATCATTCAACCGATATTTTTAGATAAAGGCAAAGATGATTATAAAGTGATTAGCTTTTATGCTAAAAAAGCGCGTGGTTTAATGAGCAGATTTATTATAAAAAATAAAATTAATCACCGTGATGATATTAAAGATTTCAATTTAGAAGGCTATCAATTTGATTCAAAACGATCAACTGACTTAGAATGGTACTTCATACGCAAACATCAATAAAATAATAACGATGGTATTTTTTACAACATTATGGGCGCAGTTTTTATCTACTCTGCCCCTTTTTATGCTAATTTTATTCGGCTTTTTAGCGGTTAAAGTAGGTCGTTGGCAAAAAACAGTCACCGATAGCTTAACCAAATTTACCTTTTATATTGCATTTCCCATCATGCTATTTCAGATCATGAGCCATTTTTCTGAACATTCGCAAATCGATATAAAACTGTTATTCGTTTTTTTTGGTGGATCCTTTATTGTCTTTGCAATTGGTTGCCTAATTGCATCTAAATTATTTAAGTTAAATGGTTCAGAAAGTACAATGTTTGCTATGGGTAGTATTTATACCAATACGGTGTTTGTTGGTATTCCTATTATTAAAATGTTATTAGGCGATAATGCTATCCCCATTGTTGCCATTATCGTTATTTTTAATGCCTTAATTTTATGGACACTTGCGACGGTTTCTATTGAATTTGTGCAAATGGGAAAATGTTCAACTAAAGGGATTGTTAAAGCCTTTAAAAATGTTGCAAAAAATCCCATTATTATTGGAATTTTTACAGGCATTATAGTGAATTTTATTGGTTTACCGTTACCTAACTTTATCGATAAATCAACCAAAATGGTGAGTGAGATGACCGCACCTCTTTCATTAATTGTTTTAGGAATGGGACTGGCGGAATATAAAATTCGAGATAAACTTTTAATTACAACAGCTATCTGCACATTAAAATTGGCTATGTTACCTATTGTTACTTATATTTTAGGTAAACTCATTGGACTACCAACTTTAGAATTGCAAGTGGTGGTATTACTCAGTTCAGTTTCAATTGCGATAAATTGTTATATGATGGCAAGGCAGTTTGAAGTGTTGCAAGGCTCTATCGCTTCAAGCTTATTAATATCAACGATGCTATCTTCTATTACAACACCGTTAATTTTATCAATTATGACACATTTACCTTAAACGGTTATTTATAGCACAACTTTATAGCACAACACCAGATTGCTTATACTTCATGATTCAAATAATTTGCTAACAATGCCTAAAGCGTTTTACTTAAAATCATCTTATGTGTATAAAAATGAATAAATCATTTTCTATCTTTTGAATCTAACAAATAAAATACTGCAGAGTTTTAATTTATCACCAAACGGTATAGAATCCTGAATATTTTTTACAAAACCTATCACCTGAAAAATGCATACTGGGCTTGCCGTCTTAATTTATCTTTAATCGATTTTTAAATTTTAACCAAATGATCAATGACATGATTAATGGTTTTATAACGTTTGTTGCTACTGGTTAAGAAGACAAATAGCTTCAAACAGGCTTTTTTAGCAGGTTACAAATCATTGAACGATTCATCAAAATGTTTAGCCAAATCAGTGGTAGTTATTTTTCTTTATGATATAAGTGCCATATCGCAATCTTTGATTTACGTTAGTTCTGTTTTTTATGTCTATTTATGACGGACGTTTCTCAAATTACTGTCAATAACGCGAATAATTCCTACAGATTATTGTTCTTAACTTAATGAGCAATTTTAACTTTGTAGTGTAGCAATAGTGCCAACATAATGACTGCACTACCCAATATAAAGCGTACCCAGTCTATTGATTGATGCCAAATCGCCACATTCACCAAAATCCCTGTTGGAATAACCACATTATTCATAATAGCCAAAGTGCCCGAATTCACTTTTGTCGCACCATAATTCCATAAAAAGTAACATATGCCAGAAGCCACTACGCCAAGCCAGATAATAATGCTCCATTGTAAAATAGTTGTAGGTAATTTTGATGCATCGCCAAAAAGCAACCAACCTACTGTTGCCACAATTACCGCCCCCAAGTAAACCCAAGCAAAAGCCTGATGTTGAGGCATTGGATATATCTCCATAATTCTTTTATAACCAACCTGCCCTAAGGCAAAAACAATATTAGCCCCTTGAATTAATAAAAAGCCAATAATAAAGTTTGCACTAATATGATCATAACGGATAATAGCGGCACCAATAACTGCTATTATTGCCGTAAAAAGGTAACTCAATCTTAATGGATGACGTTGCAGTAAATCATAAATAACCGTGACATAAATAGGTGTAAAAATGGTAAACAACAGCACTTCAGGTACTGAAATATATTGGAAGGAATTATAATAAAAAAAGTACATAATCCCTAATTGACAAGCCCCAACACCCATTAAAAGAAATAGGGTTTTAAGCTTAATATTTCTAAAGCATAAAAAAGGTAAAAAGGTAATAAATGCTAACAAAACACGCATAACTACAGCAAACCAAGTATCAACCTGTCCACTGATATAAACACCAATAAAACTAAACGAAAACGACCAAATAATTGTTACAAAAATAAGATAAGCCATAATTAATATAAAGAAAGAATGATAAATGGATTGCATCGTATCAATTCACTTAATATTTGTAAACTTTATGTTATAAAAATTGATTACAACAATAAGGTATATGTAGAAAACACCGAGTTATTTACACTTCATGATTAAAATAACCCTCTAAAAATGCATAAGGCGTTGTATCTAAAATCGTTTCGCATTAAACATGCGTAATATGCTTTTTACTTTTTCATATGTTTGTGGGCTAGGATTGGTAAATTTTTGATTGATACA